>JALOTM010000083.1 GCA_025457905.1 Methanomassiliicoccales archaeon | reverse complement strand
ACGTGGAATCGATAGAGAGTTGCCCCGAGCTGGACATGGTCGCCAGGGGGGAGGCGGAGGAGACCCTCTCCCACCTATGCGAGGTGCTGTCGGGACAGGGGGACCTGGCCGAGGTCGAGGGGCTGACCTTCAGGGATGCGGCCGGGAGGGCCGTGAGGAACCCGGACCGCCCACCCATCCCGGACCTGGACTCGCTGCCGTTCCCGGCCTGGCAGCTGTTCCCGGTGGAGAAGTACCACTGGGCCGGCAACAGGATGATCGGCATATCCTCCTCGCGCGGCTGCCCCTTCAGCTGCCCGCACTGCGTCACCTGGAAGGTGCACAAGGGCGTCAGGCGCAGGGACCCCAGGAGGATAGTGGAGGAGATGGTCTGGGTCAAGCGCAACTTCCAGCACGACACCTTCTTCTTCCAGGACGACTCCTCGTTCCTGGACAGGGGGCAGCTGGAGGGCTTCCTGGAGGCGCTGGAGGCCAGCGGGGAGGAGCTCTTCTGGTACTACGAGACCAGGGAGGATGTGTTCGCCCGCTACCAGGACCTGTGGCCCCGGATGAAGCGGGACGGCCTCTTCAAGATCGTCTTCGGCCTGGAGACGCCGGACCCCGCCATGCGGCAGAGGTTCGGCAAGAAGGGCTACGACCCTTCGGCGGTGGAGAGGATGATGGACACCCTGGAGAAGGAGCTGGACGTGCTCGTCTCCGTCTACCTTCTCTTCGGCCTGCCGGAGGACACCAAGGAGTCGGTGGAGGCCCTTCTGGAATACGGCAAGCGCCTCTACCCGGACCACTGCTCCTTCGTGGTCGGGAGCCTGGCCGTCCCCTTCCCCGGCACGGACATGTACCAGGACCTGAGGGAGAGGGGGCTGATAACCAGCCAGGACTGGAGGGAGTACGGCTTCGACCGCTCGGTTATCAGGACCTCGGTGCCGCCAGAGACGCTGTCTGAGGTGTTCAGCGAGTTCTGGGTGGGCACCTACGTCCGTCCGAAGGTGTTCATGAGGCAGCTGCAGTTCTTCGTCTCCGGCAACCGCTTCCGCAAGTCCATGGCCATGCAGTACATCAAGATGGGGCGGGAGATGAGCTCCGACGTGAAGAAGATGAAGGGCGAGGAGGAGACCGGCTTCTAGGCCTGCCGCAGCTTGTGCGCCAGGACCGCGGCCACCGCCCCCAGCGCGGTGCAGGTCTCCAGGGAGTGCCCCCCGAAGGTTATGTCCAGGTGGTTAGGGGCGATCTCATGCAGCTCCTTGGGCACTCCTTTGGGGCCGGTGCCGAAGAGCAGGCACACGCTCCTTCCGGACGAGAGCATGCCCACCACCTCGTCCACGGTCCTCGCTTTTCCCGTAGCAGAGTTGCATGTGGTGAGCACCAGCTCCCCCAGCTGGGGCGGGAGGCCCTTGTTGATGTAGGGGAAGGTCTGGAAGCGCCCTTTGGCGGCGAGCTCCTTCAGGTAGGAGCCGTCCTCGCCGATGCTGGTGGTCGTGGCCGTCCAGTCCGCGATCTCCTGGGACGTGGCCAGGTCCTTGGGGAAGGGGAAGCCGAAGGTGGCCAGGTTCATGTCGAACGCCAGCGCCAGGGGCCCCGCCCTAGCCAGGACCCGGCGGTGCGCCTCCCGGAAGCTGTTGGGGTCGTAGGAGTTCCATAGGGCGATGGTCGCCCTGCCCAACCTGCGCACCATGAGACCTCGATAGAATGAGGGATCGAAAGGATTTGAAGGGTTGGGCCGCTCAGAGCTTGAGCGGCACCTGCTTCACGGACTTGAGCGTGTCCCCGTCCCAATCATAGCTGAGGCGCTTGCGCCCCTTCCACAGCTTCTTCTGCAGGACGTAGCCGACCATGAGGCTGAGGCCGATGGACGCCTCCACGTAGGCCACGGACTTGTCCGCCTCGCGGTTGATCTTGCCCCAGGACTGCGCCTCCTCGAAGGTGCAGCCGGAGAGGCCGCCCCACTGGGGGGTGTCCTGGGTGATCTGGATGGCGTAGTGGTGACCGCCCTTGTCGTAGCCGAGCGTCTCGCAGATGACCTCGGTCTGCTGGATGTAGTTCTTGGGCACGCCGCCTCCCACGTAGATGACCCCGGTCTTCTCGGAGTTGATCTTCAGCTGGGTGAGCTCCCAGTTGTCGCGGATGGGGTCGATGCGCATGAACTCCTTGCCGGCCTTGCGCCTCTCCACGTACAGGCCGGTCAGGCCGATGCCGATGGAGCTGTCGTTGAGCGCCGGCACGAACACCGGCACGTTGTACTTGTACGCATTGCCCAGGATGGAGGACTCGTCCTTCGCGCACTCCTTGCCCAGGATGCTCATGAACTCCCGGCTGGAGTAGCCGCGGGGCTCGAGCTTGCCCGCCACCTTGCCGATGTAGGCGTCCGTCTCCCGGAACTTGTTCTCGTCCACCAGGGTGTCGTAGATGCGGTCGATGAACAGCTCCCTGAGGGCCAGGTCGTCGGTGCGCGGGGAGGTCTTCCAGTGGTGGTAGCCGCGCGCCTGGTAGAAGTCCTGGTAGGGGATGGCCCCGATGGTGACGATGGCGTCGACGATGCCGTACTTGACCATGTCGGCGATGACCTTCCTCAGGCCGGCCGCCACCAATGGACCCGCGAGGCCCAGGACGATGGTCGGCCTGGACTTGTCCGCCAGCGCCTTCTCGTAGACGATGGCGCAGGTGGCCAGCGCCCTGCTCTGGACCGAGCTGTCCTTGTAAGCCTCGACCAGGTCGGCGACCGTCGATATCCTGTCGAAGTCGATGGCCTTGACCTTCTCCTTCAGCACGTCGGATTTCTTGACCATGGGTTCAACCGCTGAGATGTATCGAAACCTAGTATTTCGATTTTGCCCTTTTTCGCTATCCCAGGGTCCGTTCCCAGGCTCACTTGTGGGCCTTCCCCTCGACCTTGCGGGGTCGCGAGCAGATGGCGTACATGTCCCCGTCGAAGAAGACGTCGAGGTCGGGGTTCTCCGCCTGAATCTCCTGAATCTTGCGCAGCACCTCCCTCAGGGTCATGTCCCCGTCCTTGCTTATCTTGACATGAACCTTCGTCTCCGCCATCCAGTACCTCCGAGGGGCTGCTCTCTTAGTAAGGAGGTTACCACAATATATAACCTTTTTTTAATGCTGGACAGAGACTGGCCGTTGCGGAGGGAGAGCGCACCGCCCCGCCCGCCCATGAATCTCAGCCCGGGAGAATTTGTCGACGGCCAGATTCAGAATCAAGAATGCTATTCACAACGAAATATTTTAATACAATCCGGGCGAGTGGGAGAGTGGTCTAGGTCAGAACTAGGAGTGTTAAGGGTTGGGAGTTTCCAGGAAGTCCGCTCAAGCCAAGAGGGGCCCTGCCGTGACAGAGGCCATCAAGGCCGACCCAGGACCCGTGATCAGCCTGGAGCAGGAGGGCGTCGACAAGGTGGACGACCTCCGCCGCTGGCTCACTGGCGAGGAGGACAGCCTTCTGTCCTGGCTCAACGAGGAGGAGGGCAGGGGCGGGACCGAGGCCATCCCCCAATCGTCCGGTGGCATGGGCGAGGAGGCTGTGGACTCCAGGGAGCGAATGGAGCGCTACGACCGTGACCTGGCCGATCTCAAGGCCGCCTTGATTGAGGAGATGAGGCGCGGCCGGCCCGCGGACGAGCCGGTGGACGAGAGCCCACAGGTCCTGGCGGCGAAGGTCCGCGAAATCCTAGAATCCAATTCAGCAATGAGGGCCGAGGCCGAGAGGCTGAGGCAGACGAACCTGGACATGAGGAAGGAGTTCGACACGGCGATGTCCTCCCTCCCCAAGGACCAGATGGGGCTCATCAAGAAGCAGATCGAGCTGGCGGAGCGCGAGTCGGCCCTGCAGACGAAGATGAGGGAGACCAGGCTGAACGAGGGCAACGGTGACTCCGTCGGCGCCTCGTCCGTATCGGAGCTGGAGGAGCGCTTCCAGGCAGAGCTCAGGCAGAAGGAGCTGGAGTTCCGCGAGAAGGAGAAGGACTACAAGGCCAAGGTCGAGTACCTGGCCGAGGAGCTGAAGCGCAAGAGCCTGGAGGAGCAGCAGAAGGAGGACGAGCTCAAGTTCGCCAAGATGAACTCCACCGATGCCTCCAAGGAGATGGAGCAGAAGCTCCGCGACGTTCAGATCAAGGAGAAGAAGCTGGCCCTCATGGAGGAGGAGATCGCCAAGCTCAAGATCGAGGTGCGCGAGCGCGACGACGAGCTGCGCAAGATCAAGGAGGTCGTGGGCTACAAGGAGCAGGAGCTCCTGCGCCGCGAGGAGGACCTCGACTACCGCGAGAAGCTCATGTCCAGCGAGCGCCGCAAGCTCGATGAGGCCAGGCGCGAGGCCACCAACGTCGACGAGGTCAACTTGAAGAAGCGCCTGGAGGAGCTGAAGACGGAGGTGCAGCGCAAGGAGGAGGAGCTGATCGCCAAGGAGAAGTTCCTCAACGCCAAGATGGAGGAGCTGCGCCTGCGCGAGCAGGGGGTCATCGAGGACGAGATCCAGCGCCGCGAGGAGGAGCGGGCCATCGAGTACAATGTGGCCAAGGTCAAGACCGGGAGCTCCCGTCTGGACGACCTGCTGCTGGGAGGGATCCCCTTCGGGTCCAACGTGCTCATCCACGGCCCGCCGTTCATCGGCAAGGAGATCATGATCGCACAGTTCGTGTCGGAGGGGCTGAAGAAGGGCGTTCCCTGCATCTGGGTCATCACCGACAAGACCCCCAAGGACATACGGGAGGAGATGCGGGGCATCATCTCCGGGTATGAGGAGTACGAGCGCCTCGGCCTGGTGAAGTACATCGATTCCTATTCACGGAGCATGGGGGAGGCGGCGGACGACCCCCACGCCATCTACATCGACGAGCCGACGGACCACGACGCCATCATGGAGGCCACGGACAGGGTCGCCAAGGAGTTCAAGGAGAAGCACAAGTACTACCGGCTGGCCTTCCGCTCGGTGTCCACGATCATCGCCTATTCCGATCCCAACACCGCGTTCCGCTTCCTCAACCCCTTCTGCGGCCGCCGCAAGAGGGATGGCGCGGTCAGCATGTACGTCATCGAGAAGGGCATGCACGGGGAGCAGGAGATCCAGATGCTGGGCTCCATCATGGACGGCATGGTGGACTTCAAGCTGGACCAGCTCAAGACCTACTTCTCGGTGCAGGGCATATGCGATGTCCAGTCCCGGTCGTACATACGCTACACCGTGGGCAAGCACGGGCTGAGCATCGGCTCGTTCTCGCTGGACCACATCAGGTGAGCCGGCCGAGGGCGGGGGGCGCGGGAGCGCCGCGCGTCAATTGCCCCGATCCTCTCAGGTTATCTCCGGGCTGGGCCCCGGCTTCTTGGCCGGCCCAGGCTGCTGGATGTTGATGTGGGGCATGGGTACGGGAGGAGGGAGCCTTATGTCCCGGGCCACCAGGAGCGCCGTGGGTATGCAAGCGGGTACCACGGTATTGTGCACCATGTTGGCCCACTCCGGGGGCATGGAGTTCTTCTTGGACCATTCGTCCAGGAGCCCCTCGATTTCCCCTCCCACGATGAGCTGCCCCTCGATCTTGATGAAACCCAG
>JALOTM010000082.1 GCA_025457905.1 Methanomassiliicoccales archaeon | reverse complement strand
TGGCGGAGTTCCCGGAGGTGGAGAGGGTGCTCCCCGAGGTCTCGCTGAACGTGCACTTCTACGAGACCTGGGTCGAGAAGGAGGTGCGCAAGCGCGCTGCCCGGGCGAAGCAGAGGCGCTCAGGCACCTGAGGCCCCGTTGCGATATCCGCAGGCGGCCGCCCGACCGAAGGGTTCCCGGGGGCGAGCCCATCGGGCCGCGGCAGGCCGATCCTCGAGCCAGCACCTACGAGCATATCGGGACCCGAGGCATCTGGCAAGCTCCAGCAAGGAAATTATAAGTGCTTATTTTAAATAATACATCGACCTATATTTTACACGTTGGCCGAACGTGCAATCCTCCTTTGACATCGCGCGCCCGACCAACACCGTTTTTTTTAGTGGGGAAGGTGCCAGGACCGACGGGCCAGTTCAAGGAGGGAACGAGGCTGGGGCCGGCCATTACGGGACGAACTGCTGCACATGCCTGGTCACCCTCTCCGCGATCATCAGGTCCAGCTCCGTTGGGAGGACGTAGGGGTCGAGGGACGGCTGCCATAGCCCCACGTACCCCTCCTCCTCGTTGGCCATCACATGCAGGGTGGTCCAGAAGCCGGCGGCGGCCGGGCCGATGCCCAGCGAGGCCGACCCCCGGTCGAGGCCGGCGATGGCCTGCATGAGCTCCTGGTCCTGGTTGAGCGTCCCGGCCAAGGCACCGCCCCTCCATTCATGCCCGACCGTCTCCCGGTGCAGCAGGCCCTTCGCCCCTCCATTCATGCCCGGCCGTCTCCCGGTGCAGCAGCCCTTTCTTCATGAGGTGGAGCTGCGCGGCCACGCCCTCCTTGAGCGTCCTGTCCACCCGCCTGGGCACCAGGTACCCGAACCAGTACCAGGTGTAGGTGCCTCCCCGGTGACCCCCTCCTGTATACTGGCTCACGTCCACCTGCCCGAAGCTGCGCCCGCTCACCTTGAGGCTGCTGATGAGTATCCTGGAATGGTCCATGAGCACGCGACGGTGCATGCATTCCGGGGTCCCTGGCATCGCCTCCCTGGCCTCTATGGCGAAGGTGCCGAGGTGCCTGCGGAGCGCCTCGCACAGCTCGTTGTCGTAGGCGCTCAGCGCATGAAGCTCCATCCTGTCCAGCATCCTCTCCTTGAAAGACAAGCTGCCCCACCAGGATTGAATTGGACGGCGCATGTCTTAAACATGTCCTCCTACCCGGCCCCCTCCCAAGTCGGCATTCGTCGTTCCCCTCCTATCGCCGGCCGTGATAAGGGGCAAGTAGGTCGGCCTTCGAGGCCTTCCATGGAGGTGTAAAATGCTGTACCTGCTAGTGCACACCTGGAAGAAGGAGGACTTCAAGACGGTGGGGAGGAAGGTGATCGAGGCCATGCCCGGCCTGCCGAAGAGCGCCTGCATGATCAGCAGCCACATCAACGCCGGGCTGACCGGGGCCTGGTGCGTCTACGAGACGGAGAGCGTCCAGGAGCTCAAGGACTTCTGGGCCAAGCATGTCCCGGAGATGCACATGGCCGACGTCATCCCCATCATCCAGTTCTTCCCGCCGGGGCCGGAGTCGTACAAGATAATGCACATCCTGTCGACGATCTGAGCTGCCCGGCCAAACCCCTTACCATGCTTTTCCATCCATCGCGAATTCGGGGTTTTCGATTTGTAACAGGGAGGCGTTCGACGGAGCAGTTGGCCGGACGTGCCCCGTGCCCCCCATGGAACCACGGCCGGCCGACGTCCCCCTCTTTTACTTGTTGGCCGCGTGGAAGGTGGCCAGGTCCTTGACCGAGATGTTGCCGTGGCGGGCGCGGGAGATGGCCTTGGCGGTGGCCTTGGCGCCCTGCACGGTGGTTATGAACGGGATCTCCAGCTCCACCGCCAGGCGGCGCATCATGTAGCCGTCCCTCCGGGAGCCGGAGCTGGAGGTGGGGGTGTTGATGATCAGGTCGATCTCCCCGCGGCGCATGAGGCCCAGGGCGTCGGGCTGCTGCTTCTCCCTGATGGTGTAGACGGTGGTGGTCTCCACCCCGTTGTTGCGCAGGAAGGTGCTGGTGCCCTTGGTGGCGTAGATCTGGAACCCCAGGGAGGAGAACTCCCTCGCTACCGGTAGAATGGCCTCCTTGTCGGCGTCGGCGATGGTCATGTACACCGCGCCCTTCAGGGGGACCTTCTGCCCCGCCCCCTTGATGGCCTTGTACATCGCCGCGGCGTAGTCGGAGTCGATGCCCATGACCTCCCCGGTGGAGCGCATCTCCGGGCCCAGGATGCTGTCCACCCCGGGGAGCTTGAGGAAGGGGAACACCGACTCCTTCACGGCCACCGCGTCGAACCTCGCCAGCCCGACATGCCCCTGCTCGCGCAGGGACCTGCCCAGCATGACCTTGGTGGCCACCTTGGCCAGGGGCACGCCGATGGCCTTGGAGACGAAGGGCACGGTCCTCGAGGCGCGGGGGTTGGCCTCCAGCATGTAGACCTCGTCCCCCTTGATGGCCAGCTGCAGGTTCATCAGGCCCTTGACCTGCAGGGCCTTGGCGGTGACATCGGTGATATCGACGATCCTCTGCATCATGTCCTTGCCGATGGTCTGCGGCGGCAGCACCATCATCGCGTCCCCTGAATGGACGCCGGCCTCCTCGATGTGCTCCATGATGCCGCCGATGAAGATGTCCTCCCCATCAGCCACGACGTCCACGTCGATCTCGATGGCGTGGGAGAGGTACTTGTCCACCAGGACGGGGTGCGCCTTGGAGACCTTGACCGCCGTCTGCACGTAGGTCTTGAGCTCCTCCTCGTTGAGGACGATCTCCATGCCCCTCCCTCCCAGCACGTAGGAGGGCCGCAGCAGGACAGGGTACCCGATCAGCGAGGCGACGGCCTTCACCTCCTCCGCCGAGAAGCCCGTCCCGTGCTCCGGCTGCCTGATCCCCAGCTCCTTCATCAGGGCGGTCCAGCGCTTGCGGTCCTCGGCCACGTCGATCATGTCCGGGGACGTGCCCAGCACCTTGCACTTGTGGCCCTCCAGCGCCGCCTCCAGGGGCACGGCGAGGTTTATCGAGGTCTGCCCGCCGTACTGAACGATGACGCCGTCCGCGTCCTCCTTCTCGATGACGTTCAGCACGTCCTCCAGGGTCAGGGGCTCGAAGTACAGGCGGTCGGAGATGTCGTAGTCCGTGGACACGGTCTCGGGGTTGTTGTTGATGACCACGGCGTCCACCCCCTCCTCCTGGCAGGCCATGACGCCGTGCACGCAGCAGTAGTCGAACTCGATGCCCTGGCCGATGCGGATCGGCCCCCCTCCGACGATGATGACCTTCTTCTTCGAGGAGGGCTTGGCCTCGCACTCCGTGCCGTAGGTCGAGTAGTAGTAGGGGGTCTCGGCCGCGAACTCCGCGGCGCAGGTGTCCACCATCTTGTACGTCGGCAGGATGCCGGCGATCTTCCGGCCCTCGCGCACGTGCTCCGGCGGCAGGCGCTTCATGAGGGCGATGCTCTCGTCCGGGAAGCCCATGCGCTTGGCCCTCAGCAGGGTCTTGAGCTCCAGCGTGCTGGACTCCCTGAGGGCGCGCTCCATCTCCACCAGGTTCTTGACCTTGAGGACGAAGAAGGCGTCCCACTTGGTTATGTTGGCCAGCTCGTCCACGGGCAGGCCGCGGCGCAGGGCCTCGGCGATGGCGAAGAGCCTCTTGTCCGTGGGGTGCAGCAGCTCCTCCCGGAGCTCCTCGTCCGTCCACGGCTCGGGCTCCAGGTCCATCTTGTCGATCTCCAGGGAGCGCACCGCCTTCATGATGCTCTCCTCCACGGTGCGGCCGATGGCCATGACCTCGCCGGTGGACTTCATCTGGGTCCCCAGGCGCTTATCCACCGTCCGGAACTTGTCGAAGGGCCAGCGCGGGATCTTGAGCACCACGTAGTCCAGGGCCGGCTCGAAGGCCGCGAAGGTCTTGCCGGTGATGCGGTTCGGTATCTCGTCCAGGGTCTTGCCCACGGCGATCTTGGCCGCCACCCTGGCTATGGGGTAGCCGGTGGCCTTGGAGGCCAGGGCCGAGGAGCGCGACACCCGGGGGTTCACCTCGATCACGCGATACTCCCGCGTCTCGGGGCTCAGCGCGAACTGCACGTTGCAGCCGCCCTCGATCCGGAGGGCGCGGATGATCTTGATGGACGCGGTCCTGAGGCGCTGGTGGTCCACGTCGTTGAGGGTCTGCGAGGGCGCGATCACGATGCTCTCGCCGGTATGGATGCCCATGGCGTCCAGGTTCTCCATGTTGCAGATGATGACGCAGTTGTCCTTGGCGTCGCGCATCACCTCGTACTCGTACTCCTTCCAGCCCAGGACCGACTCCTCGATCAGGACCTGGTGGATGCGCGAGTAGATGAGCCCGCGGCCGCAGATCTCCTCCAGCTCCTCCTCGTTGTAGGCTATCCCTCCCCCGGTGCCGCCCAGGGTGAAGCCGGGGCGTACCAGCACCGGGTAGGTGCCGATCTCCCTCACCGCCTGCTTGGCCTCCTCGACGGAGGTCACGGCCTTGCTCTTGGGTATCGGCTCGCCGATCCGGATCATGGTCTGCTTGAAGAGCTCGCGGTCCTCGGAGAGGGCGATGGCCTCCGGCTGCGTGCCCAGCAGCCGGACGCCCAGGCGGTCCAGGATCCCCTTGTCGGCCAGCTCCGAGCAGAGGTTGAGGGCCGTCTGCCCCCCCATGCCGGAGAGGATGCCGTAGACGTCCTCCTTCTTGATGATCTCGGTGATGGTCTCCACGTCTAAGGGCTCGACATACACCTTGTCCGCCGTGGCCAGGTCCGTCTGGATGGTGGCCGGGTTGGAGTTCACCAGGACGGTCCTGTAGCCCTCCTCGCGCAGGGAGCGGCAGGCCTGCGACCCGGAGAAGTCGAACTCCGCCGCCTGGCCGATGACTATCGGCCCCGACCCTATGACCATGAGCTTGGAGCCCTTGGGGGGCGCGATCATCGGCGCTCCTCCAGCAGCTTGGCGAACTCGTCGAACAGGAAGGAGGTGTCCTTGGGCCCGGGCGAGGCCTCCGGATGGTACTGGGCGGAGAAGATGGGCAGCTCCTTGTGGCGCAGGCCCTCCACCGTCCCGTCGTTCACGTTCACCATGGACACCTCCAGCTCCGGCGGCAGGGAGTCGGGGTCCACCGCGAACCCGTGGTTCTGGGAGGTGATGAACACCCGGTCCTTGTACTTCACCGGCTGGTTCACGCCCCGGTGCCCGAACTTCAGCTTGTAGGTGGTGCCGCCGAAGGCCCGGGCGATGAGCTGGTTGCCGAAGCACACGCCCATGATCGGGTGATCGTCCTTGATGGCCCTCAGGGTGCGCACCGTGGTCTCCTGGATGGTCGGATGCGCCGGGTCCCCGGGACCGTTGGAGAGCATGACGCCGTCGACATGATGGTCGCGGAAGAAGCTGGGGTCCACGTCGTAGGGCACCACCGTGAGCGAGAAGCGCTTCCTCAGCTCGCGCACGATGTTCTGCTTGGTGCCGCAGTCGATGAGCAC
Organism: Methanomassiliicoccales archaeon; assembly: GCA_025457905.1. Lineage (GTDB taxonomy): Archaea > Thermoplasmatota > Thermoplasmata > Methanomassiliicoccales > UBA472 > JAJRAN01. The sequence continues at coordinate 789 of JALOTM010000082.1, read as the reverse complement.
CACCTCCTTCAGGCCCTCGCGCTCGAAGCGCTGCGGCTCCTTGACGCTCACCTCGTCCACCAGGTTGGAGTCCGAGGGGAAGGGCATGGTCTGCACCTTCCTGAGGACCTTGTCCACGTCCTCCTCGAAGCATATCGCCCCCCGGGGCGTCCCCTTCTCGCGGATCTTGATGATGAGGGAGCGGGTGTCGAGCTCGGAGATCCCCGGGACGCGGTTCTTCTTGAGGAAGGGGTCGATGCGGTCGCCGGCGTACATGTTGCTCGGCTCGAGGCAGCGCTCGCGGACCACGTACCCGCGGACCTGCACGCGGTCGGACTCGAAGTCCGTGTGGTTGACGCCGTAGTTACCGATGAGAGGATAGGATTGGATGAGGATCTGGCCGCGGTAGGAGGGATCGGTGAGGCTCTCCTGGTACCCGGTCATGCCGGTGTTGAAGACGACCTCCCCGTAAACCGTCTGCTCATAACCGAAACCGGTGCCCTCCATTACCGTCCCGTCCTCGAGCACCAGGTAGCATGTCGCCATTAAGGTTCGATGGAAAAGTTAGGGGATACTTAACCCTTCTCCCGAGCGGAAGGACAGGGCCGTGAGCATCCTGTCCGATAGAAGACAGGTGGGTCCGAGGCAGGACACGGGAACGACCGCGCCTGACCGCCGCATCGCTGCCTCCGGCAGACGGCCCTATTGACTTAATCGAGGGCGACCTCCCGCCGCCTTCTCAGCCCGCGGCCATGCCCTCCGCCTCGTCCCTGAGGCGGAACTTCTCCGTGGGCACGCGGATCTCGAACC
>JALOTM010000081.1 GCA_025457905.1 Methanomassiliicoccales archaeon | reverse complement strand
AGGGGGAGAGGGAGGAGGTGCTCAGTTTCATGAGCATGAGGTGCCCTGGCTGCGAGCTCCACCTCACCTCCGCAAGGACGGGGGAGGGGTTGGAGAGGCTTCGAACATCAATCCTCCGGAGGTTCGCCCTCGAGGTTTTGTTCGAGATCATCCTCCCCCAAACCGGTCCCACAGAGAGCTTCCTCACACGCCTCCGAGGGAGAGCGGACGTTTTCAAGGTCGAACACTCGGACACCGTCAAGGTTCGAGGGGCGTGCCGCGAGTCGGACATGAAACCGCTTTCCATGGAGGTGGCGGGCCTCCATGGGACGATAGAATTCACCAAGCCTCGTGAGCCATACGATGAGCGCTCCTAGGAGGGGCCCGGCCCGCGAAGGGCGGGCAGAGCCTCCACTGGAAACAAAGGGGTCCCCCTTCGTTCATTTGATCCCGAGGTCGTCCTCCTTCTCCTGAAGGCGCTCCCCGAACTTGCTAGGCATCCGCCATGCCAGATACTCAGCGTCATCCTGCTTCTTCTTGAACTCGGCCTTGCTCTCTATCTTCATGTACTCCTCGAACTCGTTCGCCCGGCGCATGTAGCCTATGAAGAGGTAGAGGCCCACCACGAAGACGATGAGGCCGCCGGCGAGCAGCCAATACGCCCAACCGCCCAGGCCAATGTCCTCCACGGTGATCTGGACCAGGCTTAGGGCGGACAAGAAACCCCCGATGACCAAGGCGGAGACGGCGATGGCCAAGGCATGCTCGACTTCGAATGGCTTGGGCATGCGGTGCGAATCCGACTCCGGTTATATTTTGATTGCCACGCGCCGAACGCTCATTGCAAACGTCAGGACGATGAACCCGAGGGGGCGTCCCTGTGGCATGCAACCTTCCATACGGGCGCTACTCCTGGCATCCGCCATATCGGTCCTCGCCCTGGCCCTCCTCTCCGACCCCTCGCCGGCCGAGGCCAACGACCTGGGCTCTGCAGGGACCTCCAGCGGGCCGGTGCGCGTGACCTGCCAGGTGCTGTCGGTCCAGGAAGGGAGCAAAGGCTGGACGCTGGAGCTGGAGGACGGCCACGGCGGCAGGGGCCGGGCCTTCCTACCCCGTTCCCTGGGGCTCACGCCCCCCTCGGATGACGATGTGGTAGAGCTCACTCTCGAGCCCTCGGACGAGCCGAGCTTCTTCTACGTGCGCGGGCTCGTCATCCTGGCCTCCTCGGGGCGGCAAGCATCGAAAAGCGTTTAGGTGCGCTCGCCCTCCTCGCCACGAGCATGTACGTAGCCTTCGACGACACGGACTCCGTCACATCCATGTGCACCACCTTCCTGGCCACAGAGGTGGTGCGCGCCCTCTCGGACCACGACCTCATTGGCTACCCGCGGCTGGTGCGCCTCAACCCCTCCGTGCCCTGGAAGACCCGGGGGAACGGGGCCCTGTGCCTCCGCTTCGGTAAAGGCTCGGGCGCCAGCTCGGTGATAGGCCAGATCGGCGATCTGAAGGTACGCAGCCATCGCCGCTCCCTAGGCGACCCGGACCAGGACGAGCTGATGGAGCGCTGCTCCCGGCTGCTGCGCCTCTGGTCCCGTACGCAGGAGGACGCCAGCCCGGGGCTGGTGGTGAGTCCCTCCCCCCCATCCCCGCGGCTGTACTGGAGGACGGTGCGCGAGGTCGTCCCCAAGGAGGAGGTCATGGAGGAGTTGCGGCGCATCGGGGCCTCCGCCCTGGAGCTCTCCGGCGGCCGGGGGGTCATCGGCGCCAGCGCCGCCATGGCCTGGCGGCCCCGGGATCGCACCTATGAGGTTCTGGCCTACCGCGCAAAGGAGCGCTGGGGCACCCCCCGGCAGGTCATGCCCCAGGACGTCGAGCGTCTGGATGCCCGGTTCCCATCCACATTCAACAACTACGATCACGTGGCCAGAAGGCCGGCCATAGTGCCGCACTCGCCCTGCCCCATCCTCTTCGGCATCCGGGGCGACGACGTCAGCGAGCTCCCCGAGGCCATGAGGTCGGTAAGCTCCGAACCGGTGGACCGCTGGCTGCTGTTCATGTCCAACCAAGGGACGGACGACCACATCGTCCGCCGCTGGCGCGAGCTGAGGCCCTGGAGCTCCTATCGGGTCGAAGGGGAGGTGGTGCGCGCGCCCGCCACCATTCCTGGAGGGCATGTCATCCTGCGCCTGAGGACCAAGGCCGGGGAGGTGGACTGCGCGGCCTACGAGCCCTCGAAGGAGTTCAGGGGCGTGGTCCGACAGCTCGTCCCGGGGGACCTCCTGGTTGCCTTTGGAGAGCTCAGGGAGCGGCCCCGCACCCTCAACCTGGAGAAGATCGAGGTGGTGGCGCTGGCGGAGCATCGCCGCAAGGTCTCCAACCCCGCCTGCCCGGACTGCGGCAAGGCCATGGGCTCAATGGGCCGGGGGGGCTGGTATCGCTGCAAGCGCTGCGGGCGCAAGGCCCAAGGGGGGGAGAGGACCGAGCTGGTGCCGAGGGCCATCGAGGAGGGCTGGTACGAGCCGCCAGTGCGCGCGCGCCGGCACATCAGCATGCCCTTAAAGCGGCAGCTGGCCCGCGGACTACGTTCATAGTCGTACGGCATCATCGTCAATTTTTTATACGGCTACCTGCTTCGACGGCGAGAGGCGATTGTAACGAGCAAGGACGAGGTCGTCATACTGAGCGCGACCAGGACCGCCGTGGGCAAGTTCGGGGGCACCCTGAAGGACGTCCCGGCCACGGAGCTGGGCGCCGCGGTCATCAAGGAGAGCGTTCACCGCGCCAAACTGGAGCCGAAGGACATCCAGGAGTGCATCATGGGCATCGTGCTGAGCGCCGGAACGGGGCAGAACCCCGCCCGTCAGGCGGCCATCAGGGCCGGCCTGAGACCGGAGATCGGCTCGCTGAACGTCAACAAGGTCTGCGGCTCGGGGCTGAAGGCCGTCATGCTCGCGGCCAACTCCATCAAGGCCGGCGAGCACGAGGTCATCGTGGCCGGGGGGATGGAGAGCATGAACATGGCCCCCTACCTCCTGCAGCAGGCCCGCTTCGGCTACCGCCTCAACGACAACAAGATCGTCGACCACATGGTCCGGGACGGGCTGTGGGACTCCTTCAACGACATGCACATGGGCATCACCGCGGAGGTGGTGGCGGAGCGGTTCAAGGTGACCAGGCAGGAGGCTGACGCCATGGCCCTCGAGAGCCACAGGAAGGCCAGCGAGGCCATATCCCAGGGCCGGTTCGACAAGGAGACCGTGGCCTTCCGCATCCCCTCGAAGAAGGGGGATCTGGAGTTCAAGGTGGACGAGGGCGTCCGCGCCGACACCACCATGGAGGCCCTGGCCAAGCTGAGGCCGGCCTTCAAGGAGGGCGGCGTGGTCACCGCCGGTAACTCCTCCCAGCTCAGCGACGGCGCCGCCGCGCTGGTGGTGGCCTCGAGGCGCTTCGCCGAGGAGCGCGGGCTGGAGCCCCTGGCCGCCATCGAGGGATACCATACGGGGGGCGTGGAGCCCAAGCACATCATGGAGGCGCCCATACCCACGACCCGGGAGCTGCTGCGCAAGCTCGACCTGGACATCATGGACGTGGACCTGTTCGAGCACAACGAGGCCTTCGCCACCGCCTCCGTGGCGGTGCGCAGGGAGCTGCAGGTCCCGGAGGGCCGCTTCAACGTGAACGGCGGGGCCATAGCCCTCGGCCACCCCATCGGGTGCAGTGGGGCCAGGGTGCTCACGACCCTGCTGTACGCCATGATGCAGCGGCAGGCTGGCCGAGGACTGGCGACGCTCTGCCTGGGCGGAGGGAACGCCGTGTCCATGACCGTTACCAGGTGAGCCGGCGTCGCTTCTCGGCGCGCGAGCCATGACTATAGTTATTAATTAATGGATATCTCATCCTCGATTGGGAATAGCGATGCCTTCCATAGACGAGGTCATCTCCGCCGTCGAGCGATACAGGAACGACATGGTCGATGCTCTCACCGAGCTCCTGCGGATCCCGGCCATCGGCCCGGAGAACGGGGGCGAGGGGGAGTTCGAGCGCGCCCGCTTCGTGCGGGAGCTGGCGGAGAGGTGCGGCTTCGAGGACGTCGAGATGTACGACGCCCTTGACGAGCGAGTGCGTCTGCGCCTCAGGCCCAACGTGGTGGCCAAGAAGAAAGGCCTCTCCGACCAGATGGTGTGGGTCGTGTCCCACATGGACACGGTCACCCCGGGCAACCTGGACTCATGGACCTACCCCCCGTTCTCACCGAAGGTGGTGGACGGCAAGCTGTACGGCCTGGGGGCCGAGGACAACGGGCAGGCGCTCATCGGCTCCATGTTCGCAGCCAGGGCCCTGAACGAGCTGGGACTGGTGCCGGAGAGGGGCATGGGCCTGGCCGTGGTCTCGGACGAGGAGACCGGCAACAACAAGGGGATCAAGTTCCTCATCGACGAGAAGGTCTTCCACAAGAACGACTTCATCTACGTGCCGGACTTCGGCGTGCCGGACGGCTCCATCATCGAGGTGGCCGAGAAGCACATCCTCTGGCTGAGGGTCAAGGTGCAGGGCAGGCAGACGCACGCCTCCACCCCGGAGAAGGGGATCAACGCCATGAAGCTGGGGAGCCAGATGATCGACTTCCTGGTCGACCAGCTCAACGGGCGCTTCGGGGCGGTGCAGACGGCCTTCCTGCCGCCCACCTCCACCTTCGAGCCCACCAAGAGGCTGCAGACGGTGGGCAACGTGAACACCGTGCCCGGCGAGGACACCTTCTGGCTGGACACGAGGATCCTGCCGCAGTACAACCCCGACGACGTGCTGGAGACGGCGCGGGGGGTGGCCCGGGTCTTCGAGGAGCGCAGCGGCGCCAAGATAACCGTGGACGTGGAGCAGCTCAACCGCTCCGGCCCGCCCTCGAGCACCGAGAGCATCGCGGTCATGACCTTGGCCAGCGCGGTCAAGAAGATCAAGGGGGTGGACGCGCAGCCGCGCGGGATCGGCGGCGGGACGTGCGCCAACCTCTTCCGCCTGGCAGGCTACGACGCCTACGTCTGGGAGACGGTGGACGAGATGGCGCACACGGTCAACGAGTACTGCAAGGTGGACAACATGGTCGGGGACGCCAAGGTGTACGCCGCGGTCATGGCCTCGCTGTGCTTCTCGCTTCAGTGAGGACGGTCGACCGACCGACGGCCCGGCCCCGGTTCCCGAGCGCGTCAGGAAGCGAAGAGCCTGTCGACCATCCACCTGCTGTCGAACTTGATGATGTCCTCGTACTCCTGGCCAGTGGACAGGAAGGCGATGGGCTTCTTGATGGTGTAGGCGATGGAGAGCGCCGCCCCTCCCTTGGCGTCGGCGTCGATCTTAGTCAGGATGATGGCGTCGATGCCCACCGCCGCGTCGAAGGCCCGGGCCTGTTCGATGGCATCGTTGCCGGCCAGCGAGTCCCCCACGAAGATGATGAGGTGGGGCTTGACCACGCGCTTGATCTTCTTCATCTCGTCCATGAGGTTGGCGTTGGTCTGCATGCGGCCGGCGGTGTCGATGAGGACGACGTCCTTCTTGCGCGCCTTGGCGTGGTCCACGGCGTCGAAGGCC
>JALOTM010000080.1 GCA_025457905.1 Methanomassiliicoccales archaeon | reverse complement strand
AAGATAATGGCCATCGACCTCCGCGGGGGGAGGGTGTTCATGCTGCAGAAGTCCTCCTTCCTGGTGGCGGAGGCGGCCATCAATCTGGACGTGGCGTTCCAGAAGCGCTTCGGGGCCATGCTCTTCGGCGGCGAGGGGCTCATCATCCAGAAAGCCTATGGCGAGGGGACGATATTCATCAACGCCTGCGGTGACCTCATCGAGAAGCAGCTGGCGCCCGGGGAGCTGATGAAGGTCTCCACCGCCCACGTGGTGGGCTGGGAGGCCTCGGTGCAGTACGACATCGCGCCGGTGGGCGGGATCAAGACCGCCTTCTTCGGCGGCGAGGGGCTGTTCGTCACCACCTTGCGTGGGCCAGGGAAGGTCATCATACAGTCCATGACCCTGCAGAAGCTGGCCAACTCCCTCTCGCCCTTCATGCCCAAGCAGGACTCGGGCGGGGGCATCAAGATAGGGCTGGGGTGAGAGGATGTCCCGCGCGCTCGAGGCCGTGATCCTAATCGGCGTGGCGGTGCTGGCAGTGCTGCTGGTGGTCGCCATCCTGCTCAACTTCGAGCTGTTCCTGACGGTGCTCATCCTCCTCCTGCTGCTGGCCCTGGTGGCGGTGGTGGTCCTGGGCCTCATCGGCCTGATAGCCGCCGTGCCCTTCTACCTGCTCAAGGGGGGCAGGGAGCCGGAGCCTGGGTCGTACAGCGTCGAGGACGTGAAGGCGGTAAAGGAGGACGAGCGCAAGTAGGCGACCAGCATAGGCAACGATTATCATCCAGGTAGCGGCTTACCTGTCCGTGGACAAGATCCCCTTCGGCTGCCGCGCGCTCGACGAGCTAATGGAAGGAGGGGCGGAGGCGGGGAGCGTCACCCTCGTGTACGGCGAGGCCGGGACGGGCAAGACCAACCTGTGCCTGGTGCTGTCCCGCAACGTGGCCCGGCTGGGGCGCAAGGTGCTCTTCCTGGACACGGAGGGCGTGAGCCTGGAGCGCTACCGGCAGATCTGCGGGCAGGACTTCGAGGCGGTCCTCAGGTCCACGCTCATCTCCGAGGTCCACTCCTTCGAGGACCAGGAGAGGATGGTGGAGCGGGCCGTCAAGCTGGCCGAGGCCAACCTGGACGTGGGGATGATCGTGGTGGACTCCGTCTCCATGTACTACCGGCTCACCAGCCGAGAGGACGACAAGGGGGAGAGGAAGTCGCTCACCGCGCAGAGCCTTAAGCTGTTGGGCGTGGCCAGGAAGAGGGGGATCCCGGTGCTGCTCACCTCCCAGGTCTACACGGACGTGGAGCACGGCACCTTCGAGCCCCTGGGAGGCCACCCCCTCATGCACAACGCCAAGACCCTGCTCAAGCTGGAGAAGGTGTCCATCGGCAGGAGGCGCGCGGTGCTCATGAAGCACCGCCACATCGAGGAGGGCAGGAGCGCCGAGTTCCGACTGGTGCGGGACGGGATCGAGTGCTGAGGCGTTTCGGTGGGAGGGCCATCTGTTAATACCCTCCCCTCCAATGGTCCCCATGGCCCCGTGGAGGGGCCGGCGAGGGAGGAGGATGTCGGAGTACGTCATTCCTATTCCGGAGGAGCAGAAGGGACCATTGGTTCAGCAGATGCTGGCCACCTTCTGGGTGAGCACGGTTCTGGGTTTCATCAAGCAGGCCGGCACGGAGGAGTCCATGCAGATCATGGGGCCCATGATGGAGAACATCGGCAGGTCCAAGGCCGAGTCCATGCTCAGGGTCATGCCCCCTCTGGAGGACAATGCCCTGGGCTTTGCTGCCTGGACCAACACCTGGGAGGAGCTGATGGGCATCGAGGGCCGCATCATCGAGGCGAGCCCCGAGAGGGTGGTCAAGGTGGTGGACAAGTGCCCGCTGGCCGAGGGGGGCGCCAGGCCGGTCATGTGCGAGCTGCTGTCCTGCAGCCTCAAAGGCGCCGGGTCGGTGATCAGCCCCGGGTTCATCTTCTACACCACTCACACCATCACCCAGGGCGACAAGCAATGCCGCTGGGTGATAGAGCACAAGAAGGGATGAGCCAGGGCCGGGTCGTTCCGTCCCGTGCCCTACTTCTCCCTGCCCACCGAGAAGTCCACCACTTCCCTGAGGAAGTCCTTCTCCTTGCTGGGCGGGAGGCAGCACAGCTTCTCCTTGGCCCGGGCGGCATAGTCCAGTGCGACATCCTTCCCATGCTGGATGCTGCCCAGCTCCTGGAAGAGGGCTATGACCTTCCTGACCTCCGCATCGGTGGCCTTCTCGTTGCCGAAGGCCCGGAGCACCTCGGCGTGCTCCCTGGCCCCCCGCCTGCCCAGCTCCTCGAAGGCGTGCACGGCGATGAGGGTGCGCTTGCCGTTGCGGATGTCGCTGCCCACCGGCTTGCCCAGGACCTTCTCGTTGGCGATGAGCCCCAGCACGTCGTCCCAGATCTGGAAGCCGATGCCGGAGAGCCTGGCGTACTCGTACATGTCCTGGATCTGGTCCTCGGTGCCCCCGCCTATGATGGCCCCGCCCTCGGCGGCGCAGGCGAAGAGCACGGCGGTCTTCTTCTCCACCATCTCCATGTACTCCTCCACCGTGACGTCGTCGCGGCTCTCGAAGTCGATGTCCATCTGCTGCCCCTCGGCCACCAGGTAGACGGTGTCCGAGAGCGATGCCAGCAGCCTCCGCAGCCTCTCCCCGTCCACCGGTGTGGTGGCCAGGACCTTGTAGGCGATGGCGAAGAGCGCGTCCCCGGCGATGATGGCCGTCGGCATCCCGTACAGCGTGTGCACCGTCGGCCTCCCCCTCCGGGTGGCGTCCTGGTCCATGACGTCGTCGTGCACCAGCGTGAAGTTGTGTATGAGCTCCAGCGCGCAGCCGAAGGGCAGGGCGTCCTTGCCGTTGCGCCCCACGGCCTCGGCCACGGTGTAGGCCATGGAGGGCCGGAGCCTCTTGCCCCCGGCCTCGGGGTAGTGGCGCACGGCCTTCCGCAGCTTCTCGTACTTGCCGACCTCCAGGTACTCCATGAGGGATGCGTCCACCATCTTGGCCCTGCGCGCTAGCTCTTCGAGAACGTTCATTTCAGACCACCTGTTGCGTTAGCCATTCCCGGGTCTCCCCGGTCAATATGCATCTCTGCTTCCCCAGGGCCCGCACGTCCTCGCTGCCGGTGAGGAACATGGCGGCGCGGAACTCGTCCTGGATCAGGCGCAGCCTCTCCACCACCTTCTCCTTGGACTCCAGGGCCTCCGGTAGGATCCCCCGGGCCATCCCGGCCGCGCTCGCCCCCAGGGCGATGCCCTTGGCCGCCTGGAGGCCGTCCATCACTCCTCCGGAAGCGATCACTGGCACGCCCACCCCGGCCCAGACCACGGCCACCGGCGCGGGGACGCCCCACTCGTGGAAGGTGTCCCCGAGCATGGCGCAGCGCATGTCCCCCGCCTTCAGGGCGCGGTGCTTCTCCACGGCCGAGAAGGACGTCCCCCCCGTGCCGGCGACGTCCAGCCCCTTGACGCCGATCCCCCTCAGCCGGCGGGCCACGTCCTGGGACATGCCCGCCCCCGTCTCCTTGGCGATGATGGGCAGCTCGCGGCAGGCGGCGCGCATGGCCTCCAGGCAGCCCTTGGCCCGGGTGTCGCCCTCGGGCTGGGCCACCTCCTGCAGGAAGTTCAGGTGCACGGCCAGGAGGTGGGCCTCCACCATCTCCATGGCCTGAACCAGGGCATCCCGGTCGTAGGCCCCCTTGCCCTTCTGGGGGATGAGCTGGGGCGCTCCCACGTTTCCGATCCTGAGCGGGACGTCGTGGTCCTTGAGCACGCCGTAGCTGCCATCGTCGCCGTGCTCCAGACCGGCCCTCTGGCTGCCCACGCCCATGGCCACCTGCACCTCGGCGCAGGCGGCGGCCAGGTTCTCGTTGATCTTCCTGGCGCGGGGGTAGCCCCCGGTGATGGCGGTGACCACCAAGGGCATGGAGAGCCTCTTCCCGAACAGCCTGGTGGTGGTGTCCACCTCCTCCAGGTCCACCTCCGGAAGGGAGCAGTGGACGAGCTTCACGTCGTCCCAGTAGTTGTACCCGGAGGACACGTCCTCCTGCATGGTGATATCGATATGGTCCGCCTTGCGCCTCTGGATCTGAGTCATCTCGATCCCCCTAGCACCACCGAGCCCTTAACCTTCTCGCCCTTCAAGGCCGCCTCCAGCCTCCCCGGGGCACGGCCGTTGATGACCATGGTCTCCTGGCCCAGCTCCGCCAGGCGCAGCATGAACTCCACCTTGGCGTAGATGGAGCCGGTCACGTCCGCCACCCTGGAGGTGCGCGGAAGGTCTTCCAGGGTCCTCCTGTCGACCTCCTCGACGAGCCTCGCCCCTGGTTCCAGGGCGGGGTCGGAGGTGAAGATGCCGTCCACGTCCGCGCAGAACACGATCCTCTCCGGCCGGAACTCCTTGGCCAGAAGGTACATGAGCTGGTCCCCGGAGCAGATGCCGAAGCGGCGCCTGGAGTCCAGGACCACATCCCCGAAGGTGACCGGGGTGAGGCCCAGGTCCAGGTAGCGGCGGAACAGGCCCAGGTCCAGGTCCTTTAGCTCGCCCCCTTCCATGAGGCCCATGGCCCCAGGGGGCAGCGAGACCCCATGCACCCCGGCACGGTCCAGGGAGCGCATCACCATGAGGTTCAGGTCCCTGACGTCCAGCTGCACCTTGGACAATCCTGCCAGCTGACCCTGGTCCAGGTATCCCTTCTGCAGCCGGTGCTCCGCGGCCAGGACGTGCCCGAACGAGCCGGCGCCATGCACCAGAAGGGCCCGCTCGCCCGACGAGGCTATCTCCCTCGCCAGGCGGTCGGCGCTCCCCTGGTCGAAGCAGCGATAGCTGGACTTGTCCGTGATGACGCTGCCGCCCAGCTTGACCAGGACCGCGCACACGCTCCGAGGATTAGTGCCAGGTTATTAAAACATTGTTCGCTTCAGTCCGAGCGCAAGGGAAGGCCGCACTTGCGGCAGTAGGCGTCGTCGACCTGCACGCTGTTGGAGCAGCGGGGGCAGCGGATGTCGCGCTCCACCTTGGCTCCGCACTTGGCGCAGAACATGTCCCCCGAGTCCAGCTCGGTCTGGCATTTGGCGCACTTGGAGGCGAGGGGCTTGACCAGCACCGACGAGGGCACCCTCTCCACCGTGCCGGCCCCCTTCCCCTTCGCCGGTTGCGGGGGGGCGTCCTCCCGGGGCTCCAGCACCTTCCTGGCCCGGAGCGCGCACTTCAGCGCCTCCGTGTACTGCTCGGCGGCGAAGGCCTCGTCCGCCAGGCGCAGGCTGTCCTTGGCCGCCGAGACGTCCCTCCCGGCCTTCACCGCGGCCTCCACCTCGTCCCGGACGGAGCAGATCATGAACTTCGACTCCATGAAGTTCTTGGGCATCTTCTTGGCCTCCTGGAAGGGGACCTCGCAGGCCTTCTGCCTCTCCTCCGGGGTCTGCTGCGGCGCGGCGTCGATTACGCTGACGCTCTTCAGCTCCGTCCCGCCGGGCGGGGCGTCCTTGACCGTCCGCAGCAATTCCTTGGCCTTGTCCACGGCCGCCTTGGCCTCCACGAAGTTGCGGCGGCTGAAGGCGG
>JALOTM010000079.1 GCA_025457905.1 Methanomassiliicoccales archaeon | reverse complement strand
CCGTAGTGGCAGTGCATCAGGTATCTGGAGGCCCGCGTCCCGTCCAGGCATACGGTCTCCTCGGGGAGCAGGCGCCCGGAGCGGAGCCCCAGCGAGATGAGGGACGGGTCGTTGTCGAAGGAAAGGGGCGCCATGCCCAGGTCCCTCAGCGCCACCGAGCCGGCCCCGGAGCCGCAGCAGGCGTCCACGCAAACCTCCCCCTCCACCTCCCCCCACCTCTCCCGAATCAGCTGGGAGATGCTCAGGACCCTCGTGGGGGTGAAGTCCTCCATGGCCGGGGTCACCTCCTTGGCGATCCTGAGGGAGTAGTATTCCCTCACCGCCGCCTCCCACTCTGAGCGCTCCTCCTGCAACACCTCTGCGTCCAGCTCGTCCAGTTTGTCGAAGATTTCCGGCACCGGCTTGCGCAGAAGGAAGGAGGCGCATCTCCAGCCCTTGCCGTTCTCCAAGGCCACCGCCAAAGGGTACTCGTCCGTGGAGATGAGCAGCTTGGCCTGCTTGGCCGGCAGTGCCAGCAGCATCTGGGTATAGGAGTCGTCGCCGAGCCGCTCGAAGCTCGGCTCGAGGAACTCCACTTCATCGACGTCGAGGAGCACCGATGCGCGCATGGGATCGCCTCCCTAAGCCTCCTCGCGCAGATAAAGGCTTTCCATGCAACTGGCCCGATGACCAAGAAGGTACTGGCCCGGCTTGGAACAAGAGTCAGGCCGCGATACGGCTATATATGCAGGTAGGGAATGGTTCATCCACCTCCATCTGAATCGGAGGCTCCCAGGGGGGACAATCATCACGAGGAGAGCGTTATGTGTACTAATGGCGGCTATCCTTGGCGCGGCCTTGCTGACGCCTTTGCTGTCGACCGTTTCTGAGGCCATCCCAGCCGGTTGGACGCCAGGCTCGATAAGCGGTAATTATGGAGAATGCGCCGTGGCCACGGACTCCGACGGGAAGCTGCACATCGTGGTCGAGGACGACATCACCAGCGATCTCGTCTACTTCAACAACGTCGGAGGCAGCTTCAGTGTACAGACCATCGCCCATACCAACAGCTACCACTGCGCGATCGCCATCGACTCTGACGACAGGCCGCACGTGGTCTACTACAACTTCTACACGGACCACATCGACTACGCCACCAACTCCGGCGGTGGATGGAGCATACAGACCATCGCCTCCATCACCTATGGCTGGACCGTGGACATCGCCCTGGACTCCGATGACAAGGCCCATGTGGTCTACACCGACCTGGCGAACAGCACCTTCTTCTATGCCACCAACGCCGGGGGCTCTTGGGCCAACGAGAACCCCGTCGAAATGATGGGCCTGACCCTGGGCGTGGCGGACGCCACCATCGCCTTGGACTCCAGCGACAGGCCGCATATCCTCTACAAGGACACCACGCACGGGGACCTGGTCCATGCCGTTAGGACCTCCGGTGATTGGGACCGGGATACCGTGGACAGCTCTGGCGACGTGCTGTTCACCAACGATATGAAGGTGGACTCGGCCGACAAGCTGCATGTTACCTATTACACCCATGACCCCTCCACCGAGCCGGACACGGACATCATCTGGTATGCCAACAATGTGGGAGGCGATTGGGCCAGGCAGGAGGTAGCCCGGCCGGGAGTGCTGGGAGGGACCTACAACCGCCTGGTGCTTGATTCCATGGGCAAGCCCCACATCTGCTACTTCAACTACGTGGAGGGGTCGCCAGGCACGCCCTGGTCATATTATGCCTACAGATCGGGAGGAACATGGCAGAACCTGGCCATCGACGACTGGGGGTTCTTCACCAACATCGCCATGGACCCGACCGACCACGTCTACATCTTCTGGCAGGAGTCCACGCCCAGCAGCGCTCTGGGCTACGCCACCACGGCGGTGGCCGCCTCCGAGGACGACGTCCCTACAGCACCGCTCTATTTCACCGCCGATGCCCGTGACGGAGAGGTGGTCCTGTTCTGGGACGATCCCGCCTCGGACGGGGGGAGGCCAGTAACCGGCTATAAGATCTACCGCAGCACAGTGTCCGGAACCTCAGGCGCCCTAATCCAGACGGTGAGCGGCTCGACCTTCGTGTGGACGGACACCGAAGTAGTGAACGGGCTGACCTATTACTACAGGATTAGCGCCGTGAACTCCGTGGGGGAGGGCCCCCTGTCGGGGGAGCAGCCTGCCACTCCGAGCCAGGGAGGGGCCAGCCTTCCGGGGCAGATCACCGATCTCAAGCTCACCAAGGACGGTGACGAGATCACCTTGAGCTGGACCACGCCGAACGACGGAGGCTCGGCCATCCAAGGCTACAAGATCTACCGCTCCACATCATCGAGCAGCGCCTTCTACCTGGCTACCATCTCGCCTGCCAACTCCTACAGCGAGACCCTGCCAACGGAGGACACCTACTATTATTGGGTCGTGGCCTTCAACGAGGTCGGGGACGGTCCGATGCCCAACTCGGCGGTGTCCTCGGAGGTGAGCGGCTCCGCAGGCATGGGGGACCTGACCTTCATAGTCATCATAATCGTGGTCCTGGTAGCAGGGGTGGTGCTGGTGCTGTACCTGGTCATGCGCCGGGGCAAGGCCATAAAGCCGTCTTCCGGTCAGACGCGGCAAGGGCCGGCGCAGGCCAGATGCCCGAGCTGCGGCGCGCCTTTGACGGGAGGGCCGTTCTGCGGGAACTGCGGGAGGAAGATGTAGCCGGGAGATTGCGCGCGCAGAGAGCCAGATGGTAAGCGTTGAATACCTCCTCCTCTGTCATCTAGCCCGTGCAAGCCATCGTGGTCAAGGAGCTGAGCAAGAGCTACGGCTCCAAGCTGGCCCTTGACAAGGTGTCCTTCGATGTGGAGAAGGGGGCGTTCTTCGGGTGCTTCGGCCCCAACGGGGCCGGGAAGAGCACCCTGCTGCGCATCCTCACCGGCCAGGTGCAGCCCAGCGCCGGGGAGGCGAAGGTGCTGGGCCTGGACTGCGCCACGCAGGGCCTGGAGATCAAGCGCCGCGTGGGCATCGTCCCGGAGGTGGAGAGCCCGCCGTCCTACCTGACGGCCTGGGAGTTCCTCTACTTCACATGCAAAGTGCGCAAGGTGGACGACCTCGAGCGCCGCATCGACCGCTGGCTGGACTTCTTCGACCTGCAGGAGGCCAAGGGGACGCTGTGCCGGGACCTCTCCAAGGGCATGAGGCAGAAGATCATGCTGGCCTCGGCCTTCATCCATGAGCCCGAGCTGCTCTTCCTGGACGAGGCCTTCATCAACCTCGATCCCATCTACCAGAAGAAGCTGCGCGATTATCTGCTCGACCTCCGCTCCCAGGGGCGCACCATCTTCCTGTGCTCGCACATCCTGGAGATCGCCCAACGCCTGTGCCAGGAGGTCGTGGTCCTGGACAAGGGAAGGGTGGTGGCCCGCGAGTCCATGGCCGATCTGAACCATCGGGGGGAGAGCCTGGAGCAGCTCTTCCTCAGACTAGTGGGTGGCCAGGATGCTTGACGTCCTCCGGCTGATGCTGCGGGAGGAGTACCGCCTCCACGTCTCCTACTCCTCGCCCCGGGTGTTCTTCTCCATGCCCGCCTACGTCTTCGCCATCGCCCTGTTCTTCGCCTCCACCTTGCCCATGATGGAGGCCAGCATACCGATCCAGGACATGCTGCTCTTCGTCAACGCGGGCATCTTCGTGTACGGCCTCAGCGTGGGCGCCTTCGGCTTCCTGGGCAAGACCTACCTGGAGCGCCGCTACGGCCGCACCAACTTCCTGGTGGCCATGCCCTTCCTGCTCCCCTTCACCTTCCGCCGGGCCTTCGCCTCCATGTACCTCCGGGACGTGCTCTTCTATGTGGTCCTGATCCTCGTGCCCGGGCTATTGGGCGTGCTCATGTCCACCCTGGTCGTGGACTACAGGCTGGCATCGGTGGCCGCGGCCTTCACGGCCGTCCTGCTCTCCTTCCTGCTGGGCATCTCCTTCTCCTTCCTGGTCTCAGTGCTCTACATCCGTACCAGGGTGGCCTTCCTGGCGATGATGCTGGGGTTCGCAATGGCCATCGTGGCCTATGGCATCGGCCTCATACCCTTGTCCCTCCTGCTCCCCTCCTGGGGGTTCCAGTCCAACCTCCGTCCTTTGGGCGATGACCTTTCCGCGGCCGCATGGTACCTGGCGGCGAGCCTCCTCGCCTCCGCGGCCATGGCCACCATGGCGGTGCTGCTGGTGCGCGAGGCGCCTTTGGGCAAGGCCACCAAGGTCAAGGAGAGCTACCCCCGCTTCTTCGATGCCTTCCGCCCGGCCCGCTCCCTGCAGGCTCTCCTCTCCAAGGAGTTCTCGGACATGGCCCGTTCCGGGGGCGTGAGCAAGATGCTCCTGGCCTACGTCGTTCCCCTGCTCCTGCTCTCCTTCACCACCTGGTACGTGAACAATGGATTGGCCATACCCGTGGGCTTCAACACGGTGTTCTACGCCGCCATGGTCGGCTCTTTCGGCATCATGCTCTACTCATGGATCGCCAACCAGGACGCCGTCGACTACCTCGAGACGCTGCCGGTGAGCGTGCCCCAGGTGATCAAGGGCAAGCTGGCGGCCTTCTTCCTCCTCACGGTCGTGATCTCCACCTCCTTCGTCATCGCCATTGCCCTGGCCAACCAAGAGACCCGGCTCCTTTGGCTGGCCCTTCCGGTGCTGTACGTGACCACGGCCTTCATGGTCATCGCCACCGCCTACCTGACGGGGCTGAGCCCCAACTCCGTGCTCTTCAACCCCAGCGTGATGACGCGCTTCATGGCCATCTCCCTCCTCCCGGACCTGGGGATAACCATATTGTCCTTCAGCCTGGACCAGGAGCCGCTCATCTCCGTGGCCGGCATCGTCCTGGTGCTGTCGGTGCTGCTGATATCCACCTTCTTCCTGTACCGTGGCATCCAGGAGAAGTTCGAGCACGCCGGCTTCGTCTGAGCACGAACCCTAAATATCCAGGCGCGCATGGCGGCACATGGACTACGGCCATTGGTTGCGCCGCCTGATCCACATGAGCGCGCCGCTCTTCCTCGTCTACTACCTCCTGCCCGAGGAGATCATGGGGGTGGACAAGCGGCTGGGCCTGGTCATCGTCCTGGTGGCCGTCCTGGCCTTCGAGGCGATGCGACTGACCTTCCATTGGCGCATCCTAGGCCTCCGCGACTATGAGGACAGAAGGCTCTCCGCCCCGGCCTGGGCGGCCATAGGGCTCACCATCACATTCCTCGTCTTCCCCGTGGAGATCGCCGCCCCTGCGGTCATAGGCATGGCCCTGACCGACCCACTCATAGGGGAGCTGCGCCGAAGGCGGAGTGGGCTCTATCCCGCGCTCCCCACCGTCTTCTACCTCGGCCTGGTGCTCGTGACCTTCTACCTGCTCATGGGCCTCAGCTGGCAGGTACTGATGGCGAGCCTGGTGGCGACGGCATTGGCGATAAGTGTGGAGAGAGTGCGCACAAAATACGTGGACGATGATTTCCTGATGATGGTGGTGCCCGCCGTGGGCATGGCCGTCGTCCTCGGCCTTACTTCTTCTTTTCCTTTCTGATCATGTTGCCCCAGGGGGCGCG
>JALOTM010000078.1 GCA_025457905.1 Methanomassiliicoccales archaeon | reverse complement strand
GGCCTCAGGCATATCGGCATGGTGAACTCGAGCGTCATCATACTTTCCGAGTCTGCCTTCGCCGTGTTCCTCTCGGTGCTCCTGCTGGGCGAGCCGCTCGAGCTCCCCATGGTCCTCGGGGCAGCCTTGGTCTTCGTGGCGATATTCATGGTGGTTAGAGGGGGTCGCGAGGCGCCCTCTGCGACCTAACTTCCCTGGGGGCCTTCGCCATTCTGCTTCTCTCACGTCCTCGAAGCTGATGTCGGGCATTAGCTTGGGGCGTACCGAAAGGAAAGTGAACGACTTTGCAGTGGTGGGCGGAACCTAGCATATTTACCAGAAATGACGTCCCTGTCCTGTGGGGACAGGTAAATTATTGAAGGCGAGAGGCCTCGGCCGATCAGCCCTTCTTCTTCTTGCTCTCTTCCTTCTTCTTCTTGTCGGACCCACACTTTCCACAGGACATGTTCTCGCACCTCCTTGCGGATTTATCGGGATGCAATGATGGCGCCCCTCGCTATTTGAACCTTTCTCTTTTATTCATACGAGCAGAGGAAAATCTGGCTCATGCATAAATCGGGCAAAAAGGTGTTACGCGTCCACTCCGGGCTAATGCACATGAGAGCCGTCGCAGAAGGGCTTGATGGAAGAGCCCCCGCATCGGCAGAGGGTCACCCTCGTCCTCCTCTCATACAGGAATCCGTCAGCTCCCTCGACCTGGATGCCCCCCCTCACCCAGAGAGGGCCCTCCTCGTTCCTGGATGGGTCTGAGACAATCCCTATGGAAGGATCAAGCGCCGGGGCGACATCATGCCCTGACCTCCTGTCCTTCTGCAACAGCCTTCCGGCGGGACAGTTGGAGGCCATGTCCACGGCCTGCTCCCGGTCATTGCGGCCATGGGGGTTGACGGTGAGCTCCCAAATGCCCCGCCCGCGGCGGCAGTAGCGCGCTTTGGCGCAGTACGGCTTGATGTCGGTGAGCACCAGCTCAGGACCTTCGAATATGGAGACGTCCTTCTCCTCCAGGGTCACCCTGGTCTCCTTGCCGTCGAAGCCGGCCTTGGAATGCGAGCCATCGCAGAAGGGCTTGTTCTTGGACTGCCCGCAGCGGCACAAGGCATAGGTCCTCGTCAAGGGAAAGCGCCTGCCCTCCTTCCAGGCGCAAGGCACGCCCTCCTCGTCGCTCACTATGGTCTGTTCCATCAAGGGAACGTTCCCGCTTACCAGGTAAGGCCCTCCCCTGCTCACCTTAATGCGGCGCTCCCTTTGCGTAGCCGACCCCTCGCTCATGGATGTCCCGAGGGATGGAACAGCGTCCCCGATATGTAACGATGACGAGAATCCCTGCCTATCTTTATCGATAGGGAGCAATGGCCATAAAAATCACTAAAATATGGGTGTCTGGATATCATACACATCTCCTAATCAAAATTGATTCTCAACCGATATTCTTTAAATAGATACAACCGGCCTCCCCGGATACGAAAGAAAAACACTTTCCGGGGAGGTAAGAAAACATGCACGCATTGGAAACGTCGAAGCTACTGACCGAGGAGTACTCCGCGAAGATACTCCTTGCAACCATGGGCAGACCGAAGAGCGCGTTCGAGCTGAGCGAGAAGCTCGGCATTCCCATCGCCGCCTGCTACCGCAAGATCAGGTCCTTGGAGGACGCGGGGTTGCTGGTATGCGCTGAGAGGAGACTGACGCAGAGCGGGAAGCGCATGTCCATGTACAAGGCGAGGGTGATGAACGCCCAGATCATCTTCGAGAAGAACAAGATCAAGGCGAGGCTCGAGATGATAGACGGGACGACCGAGGATTACAACTACGACATCGACATGTCGGTCTTCATGCAGAACGCCATACCGGTCGCCAAGATGTGACGAGGCCGTAGGGTCGTTTGATACCGGCTCCCGGGAGAGAACCCCGGGAAGGCGGTGGTGCTACCTCCCTAGAAGAAAGAATAGGGGGGCTGGATGCCAGGCGCCTGTCCAAGATGAAGGCAGGCGCCTGCCCCCTCCATAAACTCCTGGTTTCTAGAAGAAAGTGCGCAGGCCCTCCGCAAGGCCGACCCTGGTCTCAAAATCGATCGCTTCGTTGGCCCGGGACATGTCCGAAACGCTGTGGCGTATGTCCCCCACGCGGGGCTTCATATGCAACACCTCGACATCCTTGCCGCTGGCTTCGACCACGGCGCGGGCCAAGGTGTTGATGCTGGTCCCCTTGCCAGAGCCGCAATTGAGGGTTACGTTCTCGGCCCTGGAGCCGGCCACCATGAGGACCATCCTGGCCACGTCCTGGGCGTGGATGAAGTCCCTGGTCTGCTCGCCGTCGCCCTCCACCTTCAAGGGCTCCCCCCGCTTCGCCCATTCCACGAACTTGGTGATCACTCCGGAATAGGGCGACTTGGGGTCGGCCCGCGGTGAGTAGAAGTTGAAGGGGCGGACCACGACGTAAGGCTGCTTCGCTGTCTCCGCGAACACTCGGCAGTACTGCTCCGCGGACATCTTGCTGGCCCCATAGGGCGACTTGGGATTGAGGGGATGCGACTCGGGTATCGGCACCGTAACGGGGTCCCCATAGACGGCCGCCGAGGAGATGTAGACGAATTTGCCCACCCTGGCCTCGGCCGCGGCTCGGAGCAGGTTGATGGTCCCCGCGACGTTCACGTCGAGGTCGTGGAGGGGGTCCTCGATGGAATTCACCACGCTGACCTGGGCGGCACAGTGTACCACGGCGTCGCAACCCCTCAGCGCCTTCCTCATGGCCTCCTTGTCCCTTATGTCACCGATATGGATGCTCGAGGCATGCGCCTGGTAAGTGGAGGGTCGGAGATCGATGCCCACGACGCTGTGGTGGTCTAAGGCCAAGTCCAGCAGGTACGAGCCCAGCTGTCCGGAGGCCCCGGTTATGGCGAGCTTCATTAATGATGAGCAACGAGCTGATTCACATTAATCCTTTTGTTGCCGAGCGCCACGAACGAAGACGACCAATCTTATCTCTGGATATTATCAGTGCTGATAAAAGATAATCGGACATCAGCGCTTATAACCCTACTTTCTCGTCATAATGACGCCCTTCGAGCCACGACAAGAGGAAGGCATTCCCTCCTCCTCGCGCTCATTGGCCATCGATCGGAGTCGCATTGGACAGGAAGACAATGGAGACACAGTGAACAGAGGTGCAAGTTATGGAAGGACAGGCTGAGGACAACAACTGCTTCGCGGTCGAGGAGATGCTCTCGACCCTGCCCATGGCGGCTTTCGCGCTCAATGCAAGCATGAAGATCACCCATTTCAACGAGGCGGCCGAGAGGCTCACCGGGATCCCTGGGGGCGAGGCCGTCGGCATGCGCATCAAGGATGTTTTCGGCGGCTCCATAGGAGGAAAGGGCTGCCCGTTCGTGGAGGGCATCAGGAGCGGCAGGCCTGTGGAGCTGGACGACGTGAAGCTCAGGCTCGAGGACGAGGAGCGAACCTGCACTGTCTCCGCCAAGCCCCTCCTGGACCGTGAGGGCCATGTCGTGGGTGGCATAGGGTTCGTCAAGGAAGCGCCTGTCAACAATGACCTGCACGACGCCTACCTGGACGCGGTCGGCACGCCCGTGGTGGCCATGGACCTGGAGTACAAGGTCATGTTCGCCAACAAGGCCGCTCTGTCCATGCTCGGCAAGGGTAAGGAGGCCGTCGTGGGCAAGGATTGCTTCTCATTCTTCAATACGCAGTTCTGCAGGACCGAGCACTGCCCGGTGCGCCGGGCGCTGCAAGGCAAGTCGGTGCACGGCGACGCTGTGGCCCATCTCGAAGGCGGCAAGGCCGTCCCCATCCGCGTCACCGCCTCCCCCGTCGTGGACGCCCGGGGGAAGGTGCTGGGAGCGGTGGAGCACATCGTGGACATCACCAAGGAGGTGGAGATCACCGAGGACGTCCGGAGGCTGACGGATGCCGCCAAGAAGGGCGAGTTCTCGGCGCGCGCGGAGGAGTCCAAGTACGAGGGCAACTACCAGGCCATCGTCCATGGCTTGAACCAGACCATGGATGTCGTCGTGGACAAGACCTATTGGTACGAGCAGATCCTGGATGCCATACCCTTCCCCCTGTCCGTCACGGACATGGACATGAACATCACCTTCGTCAACAGGCCCTCGGAGAAGGTGCTCAAGACCTCGCGGAAGGAGGTCATGGGCAAGAACTGCTCCTGCTGGAAGGGGCCCATCTGCAACACCGAGAACTGCGGCATAACCCGCCTGAAGACAGGCCAGACCACGACCTACACCGGCCGGGACGGCAAGCACACCAAGATCGATGTGGGCTATCTCACCAACGCCAAGGGAGAGAAGATCGGCCATGTCGAGGTGCTCCAGGACGTCACCGCCGCCCGAAGCGTGGCGCTCTACCAGAAGGCGGAGGTCGAGAGGCTTGCCTCCAACCTCAAGATGCTCGCCCAGGGGAAGCTGGAACTGGACATCTCCGTGGGGGAGGGCGACGAGCACTCCGCCGGCACCAAGGAGAACTTCATGAGGATCAACGCCTCGCTGGCCCAGGTGGTGGAGGCGATCAGCAACATGATCGCGGACGTCAAGGGCCTCACGGACGCGGCGCAGATCGGCAAGCTCGATGCTCGTGCGGACGTCGCCCGGCACCAGGGCGAGTACCAGACCATCGTCATGGGGATGAACAGCACCCTGGAGGAGATCGTCAAGCCGCTGAGGGTCGCCGCCGCCTATGTGAACAAGATCTCCAAGGGCGACATCCCCAAGCCCATCAAGAAGGAGTATGCAGGCGAGTTCAACGATATCAAGAACAACCTCAACTCCTGCATCGAGGCCATCAACGCCATGATCGCGGACGTGGACCTCCTGGCCAGTGCGGGCGTGGAAGGCAACCTCTCCACGAGGGCGGACGAGTCCAAGCACAGGGGCGACTTCGCCAAGATCATCAAGGGCATGAACAGCACGCTCGACTCCGTCGTGGCCCCTCTGCAGGAGGCCCTGAAGGTCGCGGACGCCTACGCCCACGGCGATATGACGGCCCGCATCACCATCGAGACCAAGGGTGACTTCCAGAGGTTCGCGCAGTCCCTGGACAGGATAGGGGAATCGCTCACCGAGCTCCTCCGGGAGGTCAACGGCTCTGTCTCCATGGTGTCCTCGACGTCACAGGAGCTAGCCTCCTCGGCGGAGGAGATGAACGCCTCCACCGAGCAGGTCTCCAGCGCCATCCAGCAGATATCCAAGGGGGCCCAGAACCAGGCGGCGCAGGTGGAGGAGACGGCCAAGATGATGGCGGACATGGCCACCTCCAGCGAGAAGGTGGGCGCCACCGTCAAGTCGGCCATGGAGGCCGCCAAGGCCTCGTCCGAATCGGCCAAGGAGGGCCGTGGCACGGTGGACATGACGGTGAGGAAGATGCGCGAGATCCAGGCCGTGGTGGAGGAGTCCGCCAAGGTCATCGCCTCCCTGGGCAAGAGGTCCGAGGAGATAGGGGAGATCGTGGACGTCATCACCAACATCTCCGACCAGACCAACCTCCTGGCCCTGAACGCGGCCATCGAGGCGGCGAGGGCGGGCGAGCAGGGCAGGGGCTTCGCGGTCGTGGCCGAGGAGGTCAAGAACCTGGCCGAGGACTCGCGCGAGGCCGCCGAG
>JALOTM010000077.1 GCA_025457905.1 Methanomassiliicoccales archaeon | reverse complement strand
GAGGCCGCACGCGACGCAAATCGCTCCTCGCGATTCTCGTCGCGTGATCGTTCTTCCTCTCGCTGCATTTGCGTTGGCAACGGTTGTTTTGTGGTCCGCTGTCATTTTCATGAACTCTCCAGCAACGTCAACCAAAGCATCGAAAAGTGCTCCCAGCGAAAGTTCGCTGGCAACTTTCAGCAGGCTGATCTTGATGTCGGATGAAGAGTTGGCATTGCAAGACATTGCCCTGGTGAATCTCCGTTGCGCCGAAGGCTTGCCCGGATCTGAGAAACTGAATGTAAGCGATACGCTTCACGAACTCGATAGATGGGCAACGCGCGTACGCATCGAAACGGATCGCAACTTCCACCTGTTCGCAAAGAAGCCGGATGATTTCCAAAACTCAGAGGCATATTTCCGGATGCTACTCCTCGTTACTGTCCTGCAACAAGACTACGGTGTGCACTACAACGGAGCTCGGGTTAAGGACGTCGACTTTGCTAGGTCGGAAGATCTGTTCATCCATGGGATGATCGGCAACAAAAACGGTGGAACGTGTGTCTCAATGCCAGTTCTGTATACGGCGGTTGCACGAAGGCTTGGCTATCCAGTAGTTTGTCTTCCTCGGCACCGGCCAGGAGCGCGGGGCCGTTATCCTCTTCATGTCCTTGGTCATGCCGACTCCTCCTTGCGTCCCTCGAGCCTCCCCTTTCGCCAGGGGTCAGTGAGGTCCAATTTGGTTATGATCAGGTTGGAGGCGTGGACCGGGCGGGCCTTCAGGGTCCCGTCGGCCTTGGCGATGGTCACACCCTCCACCACGACCTTCCCGGACTTGGTGTCCACCTTGGTCACCTTGCCCTCCACGCCCTTCACCTTCTCGTCACCGCGCAGCACCTTGACGGTGTCTCCCGCGACGACCATTGCGGACCGGGCGCCGTACTGCTTCTTCAGGTCCTCGCTGAGGTGGGAGGCCACCATCTTGCGGCGGACATGCGTGGGCGCATTGGCCTGCGCCTTGCGCTGCTTCCTCGCTTGCTTGCTAACCATTTCCTCTCACCTCACACGATCATGGACGCGGTGGCGGCGATGCGCGGCCACCTCTCCGCGGCCTCCCTGGCCACGGGTCCCTTTATGTCCGTTCCCTTGGTTTCGCCCTCTTCCGTGGTGATCACGGCGGCGTTGTCCTCGAATATGACCATGGTGCCGTCCGGCCGGCGGAAGGGCCTCCTCTGCCTGACGATGACGGCGTATACCACCTGGCGCCTCATCTCGGGGTTGCCCTTCTTGACCGAGGCGACGATGATGTCGCCGACGGCCGCGGAGGGCTGCCTCCGGTTAACGCCATGGTATCCAGGAACTGCGATGACAGATATGGTCTTGGCACCGCTGTTGTCGATCACGTCCAGCACGGTGCCGGTCATGATGCCTCGGGTCTGTTTTCCCGCTAGTCCCTTCATCTCGCTCACCTCTTCTCGACTATCACGAAGGACACCGTCTTGCTCAACGGGCGGCACTCCATCATGCGCACCTCGTCCCCCTCCTTGACCTGCAGGCAGGGCGGGCAGTGCGCGGAGTACCTAGAGGTCTTCTTCACGTACCTCTCGTACTTCGTGTCATACTTCAGGAAGTTGCGCTCCACCACCGCGGTGTTGGTCATCTTCTCGGAGACGACCTTGCCGTCGATGAGCTGGCCGCGGACCGACAAGCTGCCGTGGAAGGGGCAGTGCTTGTCCTGGCACGCGGTCGCCGGAGCCTTGACATCGATACCTATGTCTCTGGCCTTGTTCTCCATAACATCACCTGATCTTCTTGATCCGATCCTCGGGTCGGTGCTGGATCTCCGTGCCCTGCACGGGTATCCTCTCGCTCCCGCATGTGAACTGGAAAGTGTTCGAGCGCTTGGGGACCACGACCTCCTTCCTCTCGGTGGCGATGGTCAGGGTGTTCTTGGTCTCGTCCACCACCCTCCCGTGCACGTTCCTGTACCCGGGGTGGCGGGACTCGATGACCTCAACCTCCAAGCCGATGAACTCCAGCCTCATGAAATCCCTCTTCCTCATTCGCTCCTCATCTGACCTCAGTCTTGAAGCCCATGTCCTCCAAGGCCTTCTGCACCTTCTTCTTGTGCTCGCCCTGGAGCTCGATCTTGCCGTCCTTGGCGGTCCCGCCGGCGGCGCACTTGGTCTTCAGCTTGCGCGCCAGGTCGTCGATGTCGATGTCGTTGGGGTCGAAGCCCTCGACGATCGTCACCACCTTGCCGTAGCGTCGCGAGTCGGTGCTTATCTTCACCGTCTGCTGCTCACGTGCGATCTCCTCGCACATGCACAGCTCCTTGGGCAGTCCACACGTGGAGCAAATCTCTGCCATTACTTCTTCTCCTCCCTTTGGACGGTCAGTATGCGGGCGATGTTGGTCCTGATGGCCCTGATCCTGCCTGGATTGGCGGGCGCCCCGCCCATCGCCGCGGTCCCACGCTCATGCATGAGCTCGTCACGGAGCTCGCGCAGCCTCTTGGCCCTGTCCTCGGTGGACATGGCCCTTATCTCCTTGTTCCTGAGAAGCGCCATCAGCTCGCCTCCTTCTTCTCCTCGGCCTTAGGCTCTTCTGCGCCCTCGGGGGCGGGCTCGGCCTCGGCGTCCACGCGCACCGCGTCCGCCAGGGCGCTCTCCTCCTTGGGCATGATCTTGTCCACCATCTCCGGCATGATCTTGACCGCGTCCTCGGCGGAGACCACGTCGGTCTCGTCCGGGAGGCGCGCGTCCGGTGCCATTATCTCCACCTTGACGCCGATCACGCCCGGCTTGAGCTTGGCCACGGCGAATCCCTGGCGCACGAACTTGAGCTTGGGCTCGCCGCAGAACTTGATGTAGCCCTCCTTGAACTTCTCGGTGCGGTGGCGCTCCCCGGTCAGCTTGCCGGCGATGACCACGTGGCATCCCCTGGCGCCGGAGTCCATCACGCGGCGCACGGTGGAGTGCCCAGCCCGCCGGAAGTGCCATCCTCGCTCCAGCGCGAAGGCCAGCTTCTCGGCCATGATCTGGGCGTTGAGGTTGGGGTTGTCGACCTCCTGCACCTCCACCTGGGGGTTGTCGAACTTGAAGTCCTTCTCGATGGTGGTGGTGAGCGTCTTGATGGCCGCGCCGCGGCGCCCGATCACGATGCCCGGGCGCTCGGTTATGAGCGTGACCCTGGTGCCCATGGGGGTGCGCTGCACCTCCACGCCTCCGAAGCCGGCCCGGTCCACGGCCTTCATCAGGTACTCCTTGAGCAGCACCCGGCGAATGTTCTCCGTCACGAACTTCCTCTCATTGGCCAATTCACTCGACCTCCTCAAGAATTACCTCGATGTTCACCGTCTGCTGGTCCCAGGGGCTGCTGCGGCCGTAGGCGCGGGGCATGTACCCGGGTATGGTCCGGCCCAGATGGGCGGCGACCACCCGCACGCGCATGTTGTCCGCGTCCAGGCCCTTGTACTCGGCGTTGGCCTTGGCGTGCTCCAGCACCTGCCGGATGGCCTTGGCGGCTTTCTTCGGGTAGCGCCCGGGGCCCACTCCCTTCTTGTGGGCGATGCCCATCTTGTACCGGCTCATCTGCACCGGCCGCTTCAGGGCCTCGACCTCCTCCAGCATGGAGATGGCCACGGTGACGTTCTTCCCGCGGATCATGCGGCATATCTCCCTGGAGTCCTTGGGGGAGATGGGCATCTCCTTGCCGATGGCCCGGGCGGTGGTGTCCGGGTCCGTCTGCTGTGTGTATCCTGCCATTTCTTCACCTCACTTCAGCGGCAGGAACTTCGAGGACCTGGTGGCACCGACGCCCGGCCCGCTGTGCATGACCGACCTGCGGGTCATGGCGAACTCGCCCAGATAGTGCCCGATCATCTCGGGCTTGATCTCGACTTCCTTGAACTCCTTCCCGTTGTATATTGCGACCTTCTTGCCCACGAACGCCGGCACGACGGGGATGTCGCGGCGATGCGTGCGCACGACCTCCACCTCGCCCGAGGCGATCTTGTCGAAGGTGACCTTCTGCTCCTCGTTGAGGCCGCGGTTGAAGGTGCGGCGGACCCTCGACGGCATGAGCCCGAGGACCTCGTCGAACGGCATCTCCAGGAGCTCGTCCATGGTGAAGCCGCGGTAGGTGAACTCCTTCTTGCGCTTCGCCTGGATCGCTCCCTTCTTCTTCCTCTGCTTCCTCCTCGAGGCCTTGGTCCCCGTGAGCGGTTTCTCCTCAGCCATCAGGATCACTTCTCCTTCTTCTTTCTCTGCGGTGAGAGCCGGCCTACCTTCCTTCCTGGCGGGGCGTTGCGGCCCACCGTGCTGGGCTTGCCAACATGGGGGTGCCCGCCGCCGCCGTGGGGGTGGTTGACCGCGTTCATCGCGACACCTTTCACCTTGAAGTACGCCTTGCTCCTGGAGCGGTAGGCGTGGAACTTGTTGCCTGCCTTCCCGAAGGGCTTCTCCGTGTGCCCTCCGCCGGCCACCGTCCCGATGGACGCGCGGCAGCGGGGGTCGAAGCTCTTGAACTCGCCGCTGGGCATGAGCACGATGACCTTCTCGCCGCGGCTGACCAGGGTGGCCGCCCCGCCGGAGGTCCTCACGAACTTGCCGCCGTCGCCGGGCCGGGCCTCGATGTTGTGCACCAAGGTCCCCTCCGGGAGAGCCGCCAATGGAATCACGTTACCGGAGAGCAGGGGGGCGCTGCTGCCCACCATGATCTCCTGCCCGACCGTCATGCCCTCGGCGGCGATGACGTTCTGCACCTTCCCTCCGAACTCCACCTGGGCCAGGGGCCCGAGGCGGCCGGGAGCGTGCACGATGTCCAGGATCTTGCCGGTGATGTTGGCGCCCTCAGGGTGCTTCACGGCGCCCATGTGCCTGTGGCTGGGCGACCTGTACACCGGGCCTCCGCGCCCGCGCCTCTGCTGTCTGAGTTGTTTTCCCATTCATCCCACCTCAGAACACTCCGATCCTCATGCCGACGTCCTCGGCAGAGTAGCCCTCGGCGAGCTTGATGATCGCGTGCTTGCCCTCCTTGTCTATCTTGGTCCAGACATGCGCCACCTTGACGTCGAACCGCCTCTCGAAGGCGGCCTTGATCTCGGCCTTGCCGGCATCGCGCCTGACTATGAACTCCAGCCGGTTCCCGTCCTTGAAGTCCTGGGTGGGCGTGCCGGTCATGTGGTTCATGGTCTTTTCCGTGACATACGGGTGCAACAGTATCTGGTCTAGGTCTAGCTTGGACAAGCTCACCACTCCCCTACCTTCTTGAGCGCGGACTGCGAGAAGACCGCCAGCCTCCCCGCGTCCCCTCCCGGTGCCAGAACTCCCGCGTTCAGCTGCTCCGGGGCGACGATCTCCACGCCCGCCAGGTTCTTGGCGCCCTTGAAGATGGGCGCCTCCTTGTCGGCCACGACGATGAGCACCGAGCGCCCCGACTTGTAGCGGCGGCCGCGCATCTTGCCCTTGCCGGGGCGGACCTTCTTGCTGTCCTTGGCCCGGGCCACGTCCTCCTGCAGGCCCACGGACTCCAGCGCCGCCAGCACCTCCGCGGTGCTGCCCAGCTTCTCCACGGAGTCCTCGAAGACCACCGGGAGCGTGACCTCCTCCCCGAACTGGTGGCCGCGCTGCTTGACCATCTTGCTGTCGGACAGGGCCGCCAGCGCGGACCAGCGCGC
>JALOTM010000076.1 GCA_025457905.1 Methanomassiliicoccales archaeon | reverse complement strand
GCCTACATCATGAGGGAGAGGGCCATGGACCTGAACGATTACCTGACCGGGAGCCGTCTCCTGCGGGGAGCGAACTGCCTGGGGGGCGTCAGGAGGGACGTCGACGCGAGCAAGGCGGCGCGCGCCCTGTCGCAGCTGGTGAGGCTGAAGCACGATGTGAAGGAGTTCTCCTCGCTGGTCGCCGGGGCCCAGTCGGTCCTGGAGAGGACCGAGACCACAGGCCGGATCGGCCTGCAGGCGGCGCAGGACCTCAACCTGGTGGGCCCGGCCGCGCGGGCCTCGGGCGTGGACCGCGATGTGCGTCGGGACCACCCCTACGCCGCCTACCGCCACCTCAGCTTCCGGGTGCCGGTGCGCCGGGAGGGGGACGTGAACGCGCGCCTGCAAGTCAAGCTGGAGGAGCTGCAGGAGAGCATCAGCCTGGCGGAGCAGGCGTTGGGCTCCCTGCCCGCCGGGGGCCTGAGCTGCGGGCCGCTGGAGGTGCCCGAGGGGCAGATCGCCATGAGCCTGGTGGAGTCGCCCCGCGGGGAGCTGGTGCATTGGATGATATCCGGGGCGGGAGGGAGGCCCTTCCGCCACAAGGTCAGGGACGCGTCCTTCCATAATTGGAGGGCCATGGAGGTGGCGGTGCTGGGCGACATCGTGCCGGACTTCCCGCTCATCAACAAGTCCCTCAGCCTGTCCTATTCGGGGAACGACCTCTGAGGTGAGAAGATGCTGGAGACGATCAGGAAAGGGGTCATGCGCAAGGGCGTGGTGACGTCCAGCTACCCTGAGGAGGAGTACAGGCCGCACGAGGGGCATATGGGCATGCCGGTGCTCGACGCATCGCGCTGCAGGTCGCACGGCCATTGCGCCGCCGCCTGCCCCGTCCAGGCCATACGCCCCCGCGAGGGCCGCCTGGAGCTGGATTTGGGGACGTGCATATTCTGCGGGGAGTGCGTCCGTGCCTGCCCCGAGGGAGCGTGGCGCATGAGCATGGAGTTCGAGCTCTCCTCGCCCTCCCGGGAGGGTCTGCTGAGGCCCGCGCAGGCCCAAAGCGTCGAAGCGCTCGGCAGGAAGCTAGATGCCCGGGTGCGCAAGGCCTTCGGGCGCTCGCTGGCGGTCCGGGAGGTGGACGCAGGCTCGTGCAACGCCTGCGAGGTGGAGGTCAACGCCCTTACCAACGCCGTCCATGACATTGAGAGGTTCGGGTTGCACATCGTGGCCAGCCCGCGCCACGCCGACGTGCTGCTGGTGACCGGCCCGGTTACCAGGAACATGGAACATGCCCTGATGCAGACCTACAAGGCCACGCCCGACCCCAAGATGGTCATGGCCATGGGCGCCTGCGCCTGCTCGGGCGGGATGTTCAAGGAAGGGTACGCCTCCGCGGGGGGCGTGGACAAGGTCTTGCCAGTCGACGTCTACATACCCGGCTGCCCGCCGCGCCCGGAGGCTATAATCCACGCCTTCCTGGTGGCGGTGGGCAAGCTGGAAGGGAAGCGGCGCTGAGTCAGCGCCCCCATTCGAAGTCGCGCACCCTCTCTATCCTCACGGGGTCGTTCGCCACCCTGAGGATGCCCACCGAGCCGACCATGGAGATCATGGGCAGCTTCACCTCCTCCAGGACGAGCTCCACGGCCCTTCCCAGCCTCTCGCGGGGCAGGCCCGCGGCGATGGTGCAGTGCGGGGTCCAGGAGTCCGGGGCATAGCGCCGGTCGGCCACCAGCTGCTGCCGGTCCGCCCGGTCGTACAGCTCCTCGTGGTCCTTCAGGAGCGCCGACGAGGGGGCCGGTGCCAGGAAGACCACGCCGCTGGAGGGGAAGACCCCGAGCGACTCCAGGCGCAGCCCCAAGGGCGCCCGCTCGTAGGCGTAGCGGCGGACGATGTCCATCAGCGTGGGCTCGTCCTCCACTCCCCCCAGGCTCACCAGGGTGAGGTGGGGCCGCAGCTCGGGCGCGGCCTGCGATGGCGTGGCAAAGCCCTCCTTGGCCAGCCTGGCCTGCGCCTGGCGCATCCTGCCCTCGCTGCCCTCATCCAGGTAGAGGACGACCACGTGGCGCATGCCCACCCCTTCACTTGACGACGATGACCGTGCACTTGGAGTTGCGCACGATGTACTCGGAGACCGAGCCGATGAGGACCCGGTCGATGGCCGTCTTGCCGGAGGTCCCGACCACGATGGCCTCGGCCTTGGCTCGGTCGGCGGCGTTGAGTATCGCCTCGTAGGGGTTCCCGGCCTCGAGCATGGTCGTGACCGCCAAGCCCTCCTTGGCCGCGCGCCCCTTCAGCTCCTCGAGCACACCCATGCCCTGCTTGATGAGCCTCTCCTTGTCCTCCTCCGCCTTGGGGCTCACCACGAAGACTATGAACAGGTGCGCCTTGCGCAGGGAAGCGTAATCCAAAGCATACCTAACGGCCTTCTCGGAGTGGGGCTTGCCATCAGTCGCCAGCAGCAGGTTCGTTCACATCCCTCCCGATGGCAGAGAATCTACCTCATCGGCATTAAGTTTGCGGGCGCCCAGCCTCAGCTGATGACGAACCAGCCGTCCTGGCAGATCAGGGGCAGCCTCAGGCCGTACTCCAGCCCCAGCCCGGAGGCGGGCAGGAAGAGCAGCGAGACATGTTCGTTGGAGCCCAGGCCCAGGTCCCCATCGTCATCGGAGATAGTCACCTTGGCCACGTCCATGTAGCCCAGGACGTGGTACTCGTCCCATTGCTGGCTGGCGTCCGAGCGTCCCATGGCCAGCTGGCAGAGGTACGTGGACGAGGAGGCGGAAGTGGAGTTGAAGGTCATGTCCTGGCGCCGGTCACGGCACGTCATGAGCAGGGCCACATCGTCCATGTCCACCTCCGGGCTCCCGGGCTGCAGCTTGAGGTAGACCTCCAAGCGGTCGACCTCGCCGCCGCTGGCATGACCCAGAACCTGGAGCACCCACAGTCCCTTGGACACGTCCACCAGGGCGTCGATGGCGGTGGTGCTCGCCTGCGCCTGCTGCTCGGTCGTCTGCTCGATGACCACGCTCGCCGCCCCCGTTGCCGTCAGCACCATGGTGATGAAGAGCACCGTGGTCCCGATCCCCGCGTCGCCCCACGAGTCCTTGCTGAGCCTCTTGCGCATCTGCGCCCCCTCCCTCGCGGCCCTCTCCCCCGGCCGCGCTTTAGTATTATCGGGAGGTATTATCAAGTTATGCATTCACCTTTCTTTTTAATTGTGAATCGTTATCTAAAGAGATAACATTGGCGCGTGCGCGCACCCGAGCCGTGCCAGCCGGCGGATGTGCGCCCGGACGCGCCCGGACCCTGATTATCAAGGGGCGAAATCGGATCGGATTCTCGGCCCCGATTTCTTCCGCTGATAACGTCCATGGAGCCCCCTTCAGGGAAACTAGATTTACTTCGTGCGCCCTGTTATGGCGCGAATGGAGGCCGGGCAGCTACTTGCGCTCCTATTGCTCGCGGTCCCAGCCTTGGCCTCGGTCCTTTGCCTGCTGCTGCGCGGTCCCAAGTGGGTCATGCTGGCGGTCGCGGCCTGCTCCTCAGGCCTGATCTTCCTCTCCATAGCGCTCTTCGCCTTCCTCACCTGGGAGGGCTCGGGGTCGGTCGAGATCGAGACGGAGGAGCTCTACCTGCTCCCCACAGCGCTGCTCGTCCTGGACTTCCTCCTGCTGGCCACCTTCTTGGCCATAGGTGCCTGGAGGCGCAGCTGGGAGGTGGTCCTCCTCTCCTTGGCCCAGATCGTCCCTCTGGCATGGTTCGAGTACCTCACCTTCGGGGAGGAGGCGGACCCGGTCATCGTCATCGACATGCTGAGCGTGGAGCTAGTGCTGATCACCTCCATCGTCGGGTCCCTCATCTGCATCTACGCGCTCCGGTACATGGAGCATGACGCCCGCAGGGCGTCCTTCATGGCCGTCATGCTGGCCTTCCTGGCGGCCATGAACGGCGCGGTCATATGCAACAGCCTGGTATGGCTCCTGGTCTTCTGGGAGGCGACCACCCTCTGCTCCTACCTGCTGATCAGGCACGAGCGCACCGCCGAGGCGGAGGCCGCGGCCCTCTCCGCTCTGAAGTACACCTTGGCGGGGGGGCTGGCCTTCGTCATGGCCATCATCCTAGCGTACGAGGAGCTGGGCACCGTCCTGCTGTCCGGGATGGCGGGGACGGCCCTGGCCGGCTTGGCCCTGCTGCCCTTCGCCCTGCTGGCCATCGCCGCCTTCACCAAGTCCGCCCAGATGCCCTTCCACCGTTGGCTACTGGGGGCGATGGTGGCCCCGACCCCCGTGTCCGCGCTTCTGCACTCCTCCACCATGGTGAACCTGGGGGTGTACCTCCTTCTGCGCCTGTCGCCCTCCCTCAGCTCGGTCCAGGAGCTCTCCTGGCCGGTGGCCCTGGCGGGGGCGGCCACCTTCATGGCCACCTCCGTCCTGGCCATGGGCAGCACCAGCTCCAAGAAGGTGCTGGCCTACTCGACCATCGGCAACCTGGGCCTGATCGTGGTGTGCGCCGCCATAGGCAGCACCGACGCCCTCCTGGCCGGCATGCTGCTGCTGCTCTTCCACGCCATCTCCAAGGCGCTGCTGTTCCTCACAGTAGGGGTGGTCAAGCATGAGACCGGGTCCGACGACATCGAGGGCATGGCCGGCCTCAGGGAGAGGATGCCCTTCGTCTCCTTCGCGCTCCTGGTCGGCGTGGTGACCATCCTGCTGCCGCCCTTCGGCGCCTTCGCCTCCAAGTGGATGATCAGCGAGATCATGGTCTCCATGCCCCTGTTGGCCATCCCCCTGGCCATCGGCTTCGCCGCCAGCATCGTCTACTACGTCAAATGGCTGGGCCGGGCCTTCTCCCTGGGCCCGAGGTCGAGAGCCCCCTCCCCGGCCAAGGACCCTCTCGCCCCCGCCTTCAAATGGACCCTCGGGGCCCTGGTGGTGGGGGCGGTGGCGCTCCCCTTCCTCATCGATCCCCTGGCCCAGTACCTGCTCGGGCCTTTCCTGGGCCTACTTCCCTCGGATATGTCGTGGCTCTCCACGTCCCTGGGGAGCCTGCCCCTGCTGGCCCTGGTCACCATCGTGGTGGTGGCGGCCGCGGCCATAGCCTCCTTCGCCAAGGTGGGCGAGGAGGAGGTGTCCACGCCCTACACCAGCGGCGAGCCCTGCGGGTTCGAGCTCGCCAACCCCTATCCCATCACCGGCAAGGGCGAGCGGGCGCTGGAGTCGGCGTCCGTTCTGGTCACCATGGCGCTGCTGGTCATCATCCTGGCCTTCCCCCTGCTCCAGGAGGTGAGCCCTTGGTAGACGGCGGCCAGCTGGCCATCTCCACCGCGCTCCTGCTCCTGGTCCCTGTGCTCATCGGCCTGCTCCTGGGTCTGGACCGCAAGCTCACCGCCCGCATGCAGAACCGGGTCGGCCCGCCCATCCTCCAGCCCTTCTACGACCTGGGGAAGCTGCTGGCCAAGGACAGGAAGGTCATCAATCCGGGGCAGGTAGGGTTCGCCCTGGCCGCGCTGCTCTTCCAGGCGCTGGCCCTGGCCATGCTCCTCTACGGCGGGGACATCGTGGCCGCCTTCTTCCTGACCAGCGCCGGCTCGGTCATGGTCGTGCTCGGGGCTCTGAGCGCCCGCTCCCCCTTCTCCCACCTGGGGGCGCAGAGGGAGCTCCTGCAGATCCTGGCCTACGAGCCGGTGCTGTTCCTGGTGGTGCTGGCCCTGGGCGTGGAGGGAGG
>JALOTM010000075.1 GCA_025457905.1 Methanomassiliicoccales archaeon | reverse complement strand
TCCTCGATGGTGTTCTTGAAAGCTTCTATCACATAAGGCGGCAGGTCGTCCAGGAATCCGATCGTATCAGTTATCAGGATTGGGGAGGAGGAACCCTTCAGCCTCTTCGTGGTCGTGGAGAGCGTGGAGAACATCATGTCCTGGACGAGGACGTCCTCTCCTGTCATCGACCTCATCATCGACGACTTTCCAGCGTTCGTGTAGCCTGCGAAGGAGACCAGATGGAAACCTCTCCTCCTCCTTTGCTCCCTTCTTTGCCTCTCCGTCGAACGCATGGAGTCCAGCTCATCATCTATCCTCTTCATCCTCATCTTTATCAGATCATAGTACGCATCTACTGCGTACTCCCCGCTCCCGAGGAAGCCAGGGTGCTCACCGGCCTTGGCACTGTGGATCCATTCCCTGAGGAGTGGGACCTCATATCTCAACCTCGCCCTCTCCACCTGCAATCTGGACTCCTTGTTGTTCGCCCTGAGGGTGAAGATGTCCAGCACAAGGCGGATTCGGTCCACGCACTCCACCTTCAGAGTGTTCTCGATCAGGTAGTGCTGAGAGGGTTTCAGGTCCCCGTTCAGGATCAGGGCGTCGATCCCCACCT
Organism: Methanomassiliicoccales archaeon; assembly: GCA_025457905.1. GTDB lineage: Archaea > Thermoplasmatota > Thermoplasmata > Methanomassiliicoccales > UBA472 > JAJRAN01. The sequence continues at coordinate 5,152 of JALOTM010000075.1, read as the reverse complement.
CCTTCAGAACACCCCCGATCTCCTCCAGCTTCCCCCTCCCTATAAAAGTCACTGGGTCCGGGCGGGAGCGCTTCTGCAGCACGATGAAAAGGATTTCATAGCCTGCGCTCCTGGCCAGCTCCTCTATCTCCTCCACATCATCATCCAAAGTGATGAGCGCACATCGCTTTCCCGTCAAATCCAGCAGTCCGCCTCCTAAACGTCCGAGCTCATCGTAACGTTTTCGCACGCCTCTATGGTTCAGGTGAAGCGCGGCGAGCCCTTGACCAATCGTTCTATCACACCTGATAACGATGCATCGTCACGAACCGCCGTTCCTAGCCAGGGACAGAAGCATCCGCAAAATTCCGCCCGTATGCATTCTAGGGCGGACGCCTCCCCGACCTTTCCAATGGAAATGGAGGGGTGGGGGTTCACGGTCGCGACAAGGCTATCATTAACGGACTAAATACAATCTGGATTAGGCGAATAAAAAAAAGATTCATGTAATGCCTAGCTTCTCTTCCACTGTAGCCTGCGAATGCGGGCCTTGTTTCCAATGGAAATGAAGGGGTGGGCCATCGCCATCGCCCCTGACGCGGGGGAGCTCAATTGGAAGATAACGTATTCAAGCAATACCTCACCGGGAAGCAGATATTCCGCAGGAACCGCGAGATCCTGCGGCCATCCTACATACCGGACGCGCTGCCGCACCGGCAGGGGCAGATCAACCAGCTGGCGCAGATAATGGTCACCGCCCTGAAGGGGGAGCGGCCCTCCAACATCCTCATATTCGGCAAGACCGGAACCGGCAAGACCGCCGTCGTGAAGTACCTGGGCAACGAGATGAAGAAGGCCGACACCGAGGCCAACCGCGTCACCTTCCTTTACATGAACTGCGAGGTCGTGGACACTCAGTATGGGGTGTTGCAGAACATCGGCAACCAGTTCATATTGGATTTCGAGGACCGCATACCTTTCACGGGATGGTCCACGGAGCGGGTGTACAACATCCTACGCGAGAAGATCGACGAGCAGAACCGGGTCATCATCATCGTCCTGGACGAGATCGACAAGCTGGTCTACAAGTCAGGGGACGACGTGCTCTACCACCTATCGAAGGTGAACGACGACCTCCTCAAGGCCAGGGTGAGCATCATCGGGATATCCAACGACCTCAAGTTCACCGAGTTCCTGGACCCGCGGGTGCGCAGCCGCCTGGGGGAGGAGAAGCTGGTGTTCCCCCCCTACAACGCCGAGCAGCTGCAGGACATCCTCAACCAGAGGGCGTCGCTCGCCTTCGACGATGGGACCTTGGAGGGGCCGGTGCTCCCTCTGTGCGCGGCCTTGGCGGCGCAGGAGCACGGGGATGCGAGGCGCGCCCTGGACCTTCTGCGGATCGCGGCCGAGATCGCCGAGCGCAACGGCGACGACCGCATCACCGAGGCCCATGTCTACAAGGCCAAGAACAAGATCGAGCTGGACTGCGTCACGGAGGCTGTGAAGACGCTGCCCACGCAGTCCAAGCTGGTGCTGCTGGGCATCCTCATCAACGAGGAGAAGAACAACGGGCGGCTCACCACCGGGGACGCCTACGAGACCTACCGGGACCTGTGCAAGGTGGTAGGGGTGGCCTGCCTGACCCAGCGCCGCGTCACCGACCTCATCTCCGAGCTGGACATGCTGGGGATCATCCACGCCCGGGTCAAGTCCTTCGGCCGCGGGGGCCGCACCAAGGAGATCGAGTCGGCGGTGCCCCTGGCGGAGACGAAGCGGACCCTGGAGGAGGACGAGATCCTCCAATCGCTCAGGAACTACCGGCCGAAGACCCAGACCACCCTCATGTGATCAGCGCTTGCCCTTCTTCTTGGACCCGGACCCCTTGCCCTGCTGGGAGCCCCCCTTCTTCTGGGACGAGGAGGCCTTCTTTCCGCCCTTCGGCTTCTCCTCCACGGCCTTCTCCTCCGGCTCCTCCTCCTTCTTCGGGGGCAGGTGAAGGGCCTGTCGCACCCGGCCCCAGACGTCCACGCCGCGCCTCTCCAGCACCAGGGTGGTGATGTCGATGGCGATGGGCACGCCGATGATCAGGCCCAGGCTGATGAGCAGGTTGGTCTGCGAGTTGGACGGTATCGGCACTTGCGAGGCCTGGCCGTTGACGTAGAGCTTGATCAGCCCGAACCAGGGTATCTCCCCTCTGGCGACCCCGTTGATCCAATCGTCCTGCACCGGCCGCCAGCACACGCCCCCTATCGAGCTCTGGTCCACGACCCCCCGGTTGTTGTCCCCCAGGGTGATGAAGCCCCCGTGGGGGGCGATGTGCGTGGCGGCGAAGTTGCTGAGCATGGTGGTGAAGTTGATCCTGACCTCGACCTGGTTGAACCCCATGTCGTACAGGACCAAGGTGCCACGGATGTCGTACCACGTCCGCGCGTCCCCCTTCACGGTCCACATGTCAGCCGGGATGGACCTGAGCGCGGGCACGTCGAACCCCCCGCCGGTCGAGTTGTACTCCACCCGGCACACGGCCCTGTGGATGATGGGCGTGCGGGTGTCGCTGCCTAGCGGCCGGTAGACGATCACATCACCCAGCTCGCTGTATGTCGAGTAGCCGCTGGGGTAGCTCTCCAGATAGGGACGGACCTCGGAGCTGGAACCGACCTGCTTGAGGATGACCAGGTCCCCGGTGTCGATGACCCCGATGTACGAGCGGGTATCTGAGTGCTGCATGGAGTTGGATTCCACCACCACCAAGGGCGGCCAGACGCCGGCATAAAGCCAGAGCGCCCCTATGAACGCCAGGACGATGACCACGGCCACGATTAGGCCCTTCAGTGAGTCCCAGACCTTCTTGGCCCGGCCCGCCGCGGACATGAGCGCTTCAAACTCGCTCTGATTATTTGATGCCTTCGACCGCCCGCGGAGGGCAAGGTTATTATGCCCCGTAGGTGGTGCGAGGCACGTGGCTAGACCCGACAACGACACCTACTTCATGCGCATGGCCGACCTGGTCTCCTCGCGCTCCACCTGCCTGAGGCGCCAGGTGGGAGCCGTCCTGGTGAAGGAGAAGAGGGTGCTCACCACCGGCTACAACGGGGCCCCCAAGGGCCTCAAGCACTGCGCCGAGGTGGGCTGCGTGAGGCAGCAGAACAACATCGAGTCCGGGACCAGGCATGAGCTGTGCCGAGGTGTGCACGCGGAGCAGAACGCCGTCATACAGGCGGCCTACTTCGGCGTGAGCATCAAGGACGCCACCATCTACACCACCACCTATCCGTGCGTAATGTGCACCAAGATCCTGGTCAACGCCGGCATCCGCGAGGTCGTCTACAAGGACGATTACGTCGATCCCCTATCTAGAGAGATACTAGAGGAGAGCGGGGTGTCGGTCCGCAGGTACCAAGTTCCACTGGAAATAGAGGAACCATAGGTGCCGCTGCAGGCTCTTAGGCAAGAAAAGCTGGCCGTGCCAGTTTTTCAATCGTTTAGCAAGTCCCCGGACGTCACTTTTGCAAAGCATATAAATAGAAATATGGTATTCTCCGCTCACCTTCGGGGGAACGCCTGTGAGTAGGGCTGACACACTTCTGAAAGTCAAGGAGGCCGAGGTCAAGGCGGAGAAGATTATTAAGGAGGCCGAGGAGCAGTCTAAGCTCACGGTCTCCACCGCCAAGCGCGATGCGGCCCGCCTCGTCCAAGAGGCCGAGGTCAAGATGAAGGCCGACAACGACGCTGCCTTCGCCAAGGAGAAGGCCCAGATATCCTCGCAGAGGGAGGAGATCCTGAAGAAGGGAAGGGAGGAGGCATCGAAGATCGCCTCCAAGGCCTCCGTCAACGTCCCCAAGGCCAAGAACCATCTAAAGGAGCGATTCGAGAGGGCTCTGGATGCTACTTCCTGAGGAAATCACCAAGGTCCTTATCGTCGGGTCCAAGGACCGGATGAAGGACACCATCGATGTCCTTTACTCCGTGGAGTCCGTGCACCCCATAGACTTCTCCTCAGAGGAGGAGGGCTTTTCCTTGGGCGCGCCGCTCCCAGTGGCCTCCGAGTCGTCCGCGAAGCTCCTCAAGCTGAGGTCCCTGGAGAAGGACATGGAGGTGGACAGCTCACAGGTCTTCGGCACCGTCGAGGTCTCCAAGATAAGGAAGGACCTGGACTCCGCCATCGCCACCCTGACGGGTGAGATTTCCGAGGCGGCGGCACAGAAGAACGAGCTGACCACCAAGGTTCATGACCTTGAGGCGTCCCGCAAGCAGATAGAGCCCTTCGCCACCATCCCGCTGGACCTGGAGATGTACCGCGGGTACCACCGTCTCACCGTCTTCACTGGTCCCATCAAGATGAGCCCCAAGGACGAGCTGGCCAAGGCCCTGAAGTCCTATGAGCTATTCCTCTCGCCCGACGAGAAGTTCGTCGCCCTGTTCGTGGCCAAGGAGGAGACCAACGAGGCTCAGCGCGTCCTCGTCCAGAACGGTTATTCGGAGCTGCCGCCGCCCCCGGGGGTCGGCAGCCCAGAGAAGGCCATGGCCGCGGTGGACGCGGAGATGGCCGCCCTGAGCACCAAGGTGAAGGAGGCCGAGGAGAGGATCGCCTCCCTCAGGGAGAAGTACCAATCGTTCATCGTGGCCAGCGACGAGGAGCTGAGCATCGAGGTGGAGAAGGCCGAGCTGCCCCTGCGCATGGGCACCACCGGCCACGCCTTCGTGCTCGACGCCTGGGTGCCGGCCAAGAACGTTGAGCGCCTGCAGAAGGCCCTCGACGAGAAGATAGGCAACGACTGCCACCTGGAGGTGTTGGAGACCGTCCCCCGACGGACGCACATCCACCCCGAGGAGGCTCACGCCGGGGCCTCCAAGGAGCACGTCGTGGAAGAGCCGCCCTCCAAGCTCGCCCCCGGGAAGACGGTGGGCCGCTTCACCTTCCTCACCGAGCTCATCTCCATCCCCAAGTACAACGAGCTCGATCCCACCAACATCCTAGCGATCACATTCCCCATCTTCTTCGGCCTGATGGTAGGCGACCTGGCATATGGCCTGGCCTTCACCACATTGGGCTTCATCGGCCTGCGGAAGTGCCGGACCCAGGAGTGGAGGGTCATCGCCTCCATGCTCTTCTTCGGAGGGATATGGGCGACGCTCTTCGGCGTGGTCCTGTTCGGCGAGGCCTTCGGCATGC
>JALOTM010000074.1 GCA_025457905.1 Methanomassiliicoccales archaeon | reverse complement strand
TCTTGGTGTGTATGCCGCAGCTGTGCCCCAGGCCCTGGTACTCGGTTATCCTGTTGACCCAGTCCACGGCGTTCTTGAAGGGGCTGCTGTACTTGTACAATGTCAGGATGACCGAGAGCTTCTCGCCGGAGAAGGGGTGCTCGGGCCCCGCCCCGTCGTCCTCCACCACCAGGAAGGTGCGGTCGGCGGGCATGTCGATCTGGGCCAGCTTGGCGATGTGCGTGGCCGGCTTGGCGATCACGTCCAGGCTGGGCAGAGGACCGCCCTTAGGCCAGGTGACCTTCTGCAGGCGCGCCTTCTCCTCGGCATTGCAGAAGAAGGCGCCGTTCTTGACCAGCTTCTCCTTCAGGGCGTTGTAGATGGACTCGTGCGCCACCACGGCGTTGTCCGCCAGGCAGCTGGTGGCGTAGTCGAAGGTCTTGGCCCTGGCGATCTGGAGCGCCGCGTCGTCCAGGTCCCCGGTCTCGTCCACCACGTGCACGGTGTTGCCCACGCCCACGCCGTACGCCGGGCGTCCGGAGGAATAGGCGGCCTTGACCATCTCGGCGCCGCCGGTGGCGACCACCATGTCGCATTGGCGCATGCACTCCTGGGTCTTGGCGATTGAGGGATTCTGGATGATCTGGATGAGGTCCTCGGGGACTCCGATGGCACGGCAGCCGTTGCGCATCAGGTTGACGGCCAGCTCGGAGGACTTCTGGGTCTTGGGGTGGGCGGCCACGATGATGGCGTTCCTGCCCTTCAGCGCGCAGAGGGCCTTCATGGGCGGGGTGGCGTCCGGTCCGGTGGACGGGATCAGGGCGGCCACGACTCCGACGGGCTTGGCTATCTTTATCAGCCCCTTCTCGGGGTCCTCCTCGACGATGCCCACGGTCTTCATGCTCTGCATGTCGCGGATGGTGCCGGTGACGCGAAGGCGGATCTTCTGGATCTTGTCAGGGACGTTCCCGAATCCTCCCTCCTCTACAGCCAACTTGGCCAAGGATTCCTTCTCTTTGACCACGGCCCAGCCGATGGCCATGACTAGCTCGTCGGTCTGCGCCTGGTCGAAATGGGCGATGGCCTTCATCGCGGCCTTGGCCTTGTTAACCATTTCTGTGATCTCAGGCTTGGGGTCGGGTTTAGGAGCCGCAGGTGCGGCGGGTGCAGCGGCTGGTTGAGATGTCATGAACGCGTCAAGATAAACGAACCTACTTAACTCTATCCTGCGCGCGCTACAATGAAGTCCGTATTTTTTCACATTATGTCTGGTAAGTCAGGGCGCTTAAAACGAAGTCCGCGTAAGCCCCAGAATCCTGGCCGATGCAAGGGCCGGCGGCCATCCCGCGCCGTCATCCCTCCCTCGGGGAGCCGGGTCCAGTCATGAACGGCCCTGTCGCTGTGACACTCCCTGACGTAATGGAAGGAAGTTGGGGGCGAGGGCTGGCCCCGGCCCGTCCCTATTCATCCGGTCCCGGTGGGCTATAGCCCTTTCATGAACTTTGGCAGCCCCGAGGACTCCTTGGGCCCGACGATGACCTTGAGGCCCGTTGCCTCCTGCAGCTTGCCGCTCATCCGGGACACCATCCCAGGCATGACCAGGATTCCGGACCTGCTCTTCTCCCTGGCGCCCGAGGACTCAAGCGCCTTGGCCACGATCTCCGGGGTGAGCTTGCCCGCGGAGAAGGCGGTCATCACGCTCAGGCCCTCGGAGTCCACCACCAGCAACCAGGCCGGCGCCTTGGACTTCTCGATGTCCGCTAGGACGGTGAAGTAGGTGAGCGAGAAGTTGGTGGTGAAGAGGATGGGGGAGTCCTCCTTGGCCCCGTTCACCGGGTACATGCCTGGCTTGACCTGGATGGGGACCTGGGGGTCGGTGTAGATGTTCTGCCGGAGAACGAACAGGGGGAGAGCCTGCGCCTCGGATATTTCCTCGAAGAGCACGAGCCCGCCGTACTTCATTACCGCCAGCATGCCGCGCAAGATGCCGTCCTCCCCCTTGCCCGCCTCGACCAGGATCGGATAGCCGAGGCCGCGGTAGGTCTTCTTCACCGAATGCTTCCGGGCCACGGTGCTGCTCTCCAGCTGGTCCTTGAGACCGCTGGTGCGGAAATCCATGACCAGGTCCTCCACGCCCGCCGCCCTGGCCTGGGCCACCAGGTCGGCCATCTCCCCCAGGCCGTTCTGCATCAGCGCCAGGGGGCAGGACAGCTCCTTGGCCAGGGCGGCCATGGGAACCAGGTTCTGGGCGTTGGCGCCGTGGAGGAGGGGTCTCCGCTGGATCACCTTCATGGCGGCCTGCCGCATGCGCTCTGGCGAGCCTGAGGAGAGCACCAGCGGCAGGTCCACCGAAGAGCCCACGGCCTCGGCGGCCGAGGCGAACCGCGCGGCATCCCCTGACACGTCCCTAATGCAAACGGCATCGAAGGAGAGAGCCTGGCCGACGCGCTCGAAGCGCACCGCGGCGATTTCCTTGGCCCTCCTCCCGGCCTCAGACGGCGCCAGGGAGTCGGGCACGACCACGGTGAAGGCCGTGGGATGGAAGAACCTCTTCTCATGCCGGTAGAGCTCGGTCTCGTCCCCCAGCTCGATGACCCTGGCGCCGGAGCCGAACCTCACCAGGCGTATGGGCGGGGCGGAGGAGGCGGCCAGGGCCGCACGCGCCTGCTCGGACACGAAGGGGCAGTCGTCCAGCTTGGCCTTGGAGTTGGCCAGCTGCATGGCGAAGGCCAGGCAGGTTGGATAGTTGCACTTGCCGCAGTTCTTCTTGGGCAGGTGCTTGAAGATCTCGATGGCGGTGGGCATCAATCCACCTCCATGAGGGACCGCATGGCCCTCTTGGCGATCCCGGCGGAGCGCGGGGAGCGCATGATGAGCAGGTCCGCGCCGGCCATGAGCGCCGCGAAGGCGGTGGTGGCCTCCCACCAGGCCGCCCGCTCCTCCAGGCCGTCGTGGCCCTCGATCTCCTCGCTGGCCTCCTTGGCCTTCCAGGCGGAGGAGGTGTCGCAGACCATGGGCACCTGCAGCATGGCATCGCCCATCAGCGCCGCCAGGCGGATCCTCTCCATGACCGAGTAGGAGTACTCCAGGCCCATGCCCAGGGCCGCGAACAAGGGGTCCAGGACGATGCGGTCCTTGCGCACCCCGAAGTCCGTGAGCAGGATGTTGATCTGCTTGCTCAGGTTCACGTCCAGATTGGCGAACGATATTACCGCGTGGTCGTTGGCCATGGCCGCCGCGGAGACGCTCTTGTAGGCCGACTCCTCGGCATGGCCCAGCAGCAGGCGTTCCTTGGGGGCGATGTTGCTCACCGCCTCCAGGACCTTGGCGTCCTTCTCCTCGTGGCCCGAGCCGTAGACGATGAGGGGCACGCTGACCGCCTGCAGTACGCGCAGAACGGTCTTCGCCGCCTCCTCTGGGGGCCGGTCGCCCTCCTCCGGGCCGGTGGAGCGGAGCTTGAGGCAGACGAGGTCGGCGCCGTGCCGTTCCACCCATGCCTTGGCCCACTCGGCGGGGTCGTCGACGGCGCCACCGAACTCCTCGCGGACCAGGTCCGGAAGGTCGGCCACGGTGTCCAGCACCTCCCCGGCGATCAGCGGCCGATGGGTGGTGGGCCCCTCGTACGAGAGGAAGGGCATCCCCGTCCCTCCGCCGATGACGAGCCTGGAGGAACGTGTGCCCCCCTCCTCCGACGTGGCGCCCAGCGCCACCGTCCCTATCTTCCCTGACCACTTCTCCTTGGGTACCGGTACCTCGGCCATGTTGTCACCTTGTCGTCACAGCACCAGCGAGGGCATCCTCAGGGCGGGATGGCCCACCTTGGCCATCCATTCCGCCAGGCCCTCCGCCGTGTCGGTAATCGTCTCGTCCGCGATCTTATCCAGGAAGTCAGGCTCGCCCAGCTCCTCCGCCCGCCTCTGCAGCCCCTCCCGCATCTGCGCCTTGAGGTCCTTGGGCATCCAGGCTATGCGCAGGAAGCCCCCGTCAGCGGGGATGAACTTCCTGGAGAGGATGTACTTCCGCCCCACGCCGATGAAGCCCGGCGTCTGCTTCCCCCCGCCGATGCTCCCGGCCAGCGTGGAGAACTTCATGCCCACCGGCGTCATGCCTGCGAACTCCCGGTTGACCAGGATGACGCCCTGCGCATCGGCGGTCATGGCCACGATGACCTCGAAGCAACCGCAGGAGGTCATGGGGTCCTCCATCATGGTGTAGGCGTTGAAACGCTCCAGGTTGCCCCGGGTGAGCTCGTAGACCGCCCGGTTGACACCCTTCCATTGCCCCTTGGCTTCGTCTATGGCCTCGCCCTTGGGCACGGGCTGGTTCGGTCCCGTGGGGGCTATCTCCTTCGCCGCCTTGGCGTCGAGCCAGTTGATGGCCCCGCAAAGTCCCAGGCGCTGTGGGGTGACGATGCATATGTGGTTCGGCGCGAACGATTGGCATAATGCACATGAAAAGAACTCCTGGACGGCCTCGTCCGTGAGCCCCGCCAGGCGTTGGTCCCTGGACCGGTACTTCTCCTGTGCCAAGGGCAGCAGCTCCAATGCCTTGGCCTCGTCGGTGACGATGGTCACCTGCACCCTGGACACGATGTTGCCGAACTCCGCCTTCAGCTTGGCCACCAGGATATCGCCGAAGTGCTTGAGGCGCAGGCCAGCGCGGACCGAGCCCTTCGACAGGCGCACCCAGATGGTGTTCCTCTGGCCGGTGTGCCAGGCGCCCTCCGCGTAGTTCACGAACTGATGGATGCGGCGCTCCAGCACGGACTCGAAGTCCTCCTCCATCTTCTTGCCGTAGACGTCCACGATTATCGCCAGGGGCGTCTTGCCGCCCTCCGGCATGTCGTCCACGTCCTTGCCGATGACTGTTATGCGACCGTCCTCCACCTGGTCCTCGGGGAGCATGCGCAGCAGCTCGAACGCCAGCGTCTTGGCCGCGCCCCCCGCTTCCACGTACGTGTCCGGGCGCCTCACGGTCTCGCCCTCGAACGCCGGACCGTAGGCCACCGGGACGTCGACGTGGGTCAGCCTGACCTGGATTCCGCGCAGCTCGATGGCCGTCTGCACCATCTTACCGTAATCGGGCTGCGGCACGAACCTGTCGGGGATGGCCTCCACGTCCTGGTCCGTGATCACCGGGGAGCCGTTCAGCAGGACCGCGAACTCCGCGGCCGCCTTGATGGCGTCGATGGGGCCCAGCTGCAGCGCGAAAACCTTGGGCCGCTTCCTCAGGTACCCCTGCAACCTATCCCGGTCGCCCTTCTGCACGTTGCCGAAGGTCAGCGCGGCGCGGATGGCGAAGTTCAGGCCGTGCACGACCTGGGTGAATTCCCCCACCGGGTATAGCATGACGTCCAGACCGACCTTCACGCCCTCGTCCTGCAGCTGCCTGATGGTGTCGTAGGAGGCGATTATGAGCATGCCCTTGGACTGGCAGTCGCGCACCACCTTCACCAGCCCCTTGGGGTCGCTGGCCGTGCCGATGAGCACCGCGCACCCGGGAATGGTGTCGTCCACGAAGGCCACGCCCAGCTCGCGCAGCACCTTGTCAGGGATGAACCCGCAATAGCCCGTGCCCTCGTAGGGGCGCTCGGATCCGATGTACTTGAGGGCCTCGATGACCTCGGCGGCCACCATGACCGCCTCTCCGGCCGCCATGGCGCCCTCGTAGGACGCCTCCTCCTTGATCATGGCCCTCGCCTGGCCGAGAACGGCGGGGAGGTCCTTGAGCTGATGCACCTCCTTCCCCTCCCATGCCAGTATGGCCGGGAGCGAGTAGCCG
>JALOTM010000073.1 GCA_025457905.1 Methanomassiliicoccales archaeon | reverse complement strand
ACTCGACCCAAGGGTCAGCGCCCTGGTGATCGCGCCCATGGCCCCCTTCAAGTTCGCGGGACGCCCCACGGTCGTACCAGCGGGGTGCGACATATCCATCGAGGTGCAGAGGCCCAAGCCCTGCCTGATTGTCGTGGACGGGCAGGAGGATGCCGCCATGGAGGGCAACGAGGAGCTCCATTTCACCACCTCGGAGAACAAGGCGCGCTTCGTTTCCCTGGGGCGCACGTTCTACACCAAGATGCGGGAGAAGCTCACGGGCGGGCCGTGCTGGGCATGAAGACCGTCTACGCCATTCGCGAGGGGACCCTACGCATGATCTGCGAGGCGGCGGTGCAGACCTATCCACGCGAGTTCCTGGCCGCCCTCAAGGCCGAGGAGGGCGTCATCGTGGAGGTGGTCGTCCTACCCGGGACCATCCAGGGCGACTACCATAGCGTCATGTACACCAACATGCTCCCCACCGACTACTCGGTGGTGGGCACGGTGCATTCCCACCCAGGGCACAGCAACCGGCCGTCTGAGGCGGACCTGCAGTTCTTCTCGCACTTCGGGGGCGTGCACATCATTACCTGCCTGCCCTACGATGAGACGAGCTGGAGGGCGTACGATTCCAATGGCCGCAGGGTGCCGATCCAGACAGTGCCGTAGCCTCAGAAGACCCTGCTGCCAGGGCCGATGTTGCCCCTGGCGATGGCGCCGGGCCCGATCAGGGAGTTCTCCCAGATGATCGTCCCTGGCTCGATCATGGCGTTGATGCCGGTCTTCACGTCGTCGCCCATGATCACCCCGAGCTTCCTTCGGCCGGAATCGATGACCTTGCCAGCGAAGGAGACGCGCACGTTCCTGTCATCGAATCGCAGGTTGGCCACCTTCGTCCCTGCGCCAAGGTTGCATCGTTCCCCGATGATGCTGTCCCCCACGTAGTTGTGGTGTGGGACGTGGGAGTTCGCCATCACGATGGAGTTCTTCACCTCCACGGACGCGCCCACCTTGACGTTGGGGCCCAGGCAGGTCCCCCCGCGGACATAGCAGTTGGGACCGACCTCGCATCCCCTGGAGATGAACACCGGGCCCAGGATGTAGGAGCCGGAGCGCACCAGGGCGCCCTTCTCCACCACCACGTTGCCCTTGAGCGTGGCGCCGGGCTCGACCTCCCCCTCCACCTTCCCCGAAAGCCTCGACATGAAGATCTCATTGGCCTTGAGCAGGTCCCACGGCCGGCCCACGTCTATCCAATCGGTTACTATGCGATGCACTGCCACCCCTTCGGCGTGCGCGATGCAGGTCAGCGTGTCGGTGATCTCGAACTCCCCTCGGGGAGAGCGCCCCGTCCTCCGGATCTCCTCGAACACATCGGGCTTGAAGACGAACATGCCAGCGTTTACCAGGTCGGAGGGCGGAAGCCGGGGCTTCTCGATGATGCGGACAAGCATCCCCTCCTTCTCCTCGATCACCCCGAAGGCCGAGGGGTTGGGCACGGTGACCGCCCCCATGACTGTCCGTCCCTTGGCCTGGAAGGAGTCCTCCATGGCCCTGATGTCCTGCTCCGAGATGACCACATCGCCATTGATGCAGAAGAAGGGCTCGTCCATCACGCCCTCGGCATGGCCCACGGCGTTGGCCGTGCCCAGGCGCTCCTTCTGCTCCAGGTAGGTGATGGAAAGCCCCATCTGCGATCCATCCCCATAGAACTCCTTGATGCGGTTGGCCTTCCAGCCCACCAGTAGGGCGACGTCCTTGACCCCGCCGGCGCGCAACGCCTCGAAGATGTGGCTCAGGAAGGGCTTTCCCGCCACCAGCAACAAGGGCTTGGGCACGTTGGAGGTCAGGGGCCGTAGCCTGGTCCCCTCTCCGGCAGCCAGCACCAGCGCCTTCATTCCAGGCACCTCCGGACGGCGTCATCGGCCTTGGCCACCAGGGCCTTCAGATCGCTCTGCTCCCTAGCCTCCACCGTTATCCTGACCTTCGGTTCGGTCCCCGACAATCTAACCAGGATCCATCCCTCCTCGAACTGAGCCCTGTATCCGTCGACGGTGATGAGCTCCAGGCAGCGGAGAGATGCCATGGCCTCCCCCAGCTTCTCCTCCACTGAGGACCTGGCCTCCGCCGCGAACGGGAAGGACCTTCTCTGCACCGGGTAGCGGGGGATGGAGTCCACCAGCTCCGAGAGCCTCCGCCCCTCCAACATGGAGAGGAGGTAGGCGCCTGCGAACACGCCGTCCGGGCAATACGTCTCCTCAGGGAAGATGAACGTGCCCGAGGGCTCGCCCCCGAACCCCCCGCCCGAGGCCTTCAGTGCCTCGGAGACATAAACGTCGCCCACCCGCGTCCTGATGACCTTGCCCTTGACGAGGTCGTCGAGGACCATGGAGGCGTCCACAGGGGCCACGACCTCCTTGGCCCCGGTGAGCACCGTGAAGAGTGCCAAGAGTCGGTCGCCGTCGATGTAGCGGCCTTTCTCGTCGAAGGCCACCATGCGGTCCCCATCACCATCGTGGGCGATGCCCACGTCGGCCCCCTTCCTGAGGATGACCTCCCTGAGGTCGTTGAGGTTCTCCTCGGAGGGCTCGGAGGGCCGTCCAGGGAAGAAACCGTCAGGCTGGCAGTTAAGGGCCACGACCGAGCATCCCAGGCGCCTCAGGAGCACCGGGGAGATAGCGCAGGTGGCGCCGCAACCGCAGTCCAGGACGACACTGGCTGACGAGACCCCGACCGATTCCAGCACCGCCTCCATGTGCTCATCGATGGCACCGGAATGCGCTCTAGAGGTTCCCACCGACTCCCAGCCCACGAGGCGCTGGCCCTTGGCCTCGATAAGCCCCTCCACGTTGCACATCTGCTCCGCGCCGAAAGCCGAACCATCCGGGTTCCACATCTTGACGCCATTGTACTCGGGAGGGTTGTGCGAGGCCGTCACCATCAGCCCGGCATCATAGGACTCCGCAGCCCGGGCTAGCGTAGGCGTGGGCACCATCCCCGCGATGCTAACGCAGGAGCCGGTGGACATCACGCCGGCGGCCAGGGCGGCCATGACCATGTCCCCGCTGGTCCTTGTGTCTTTGGCCATCACCACGCCATGGCACATCGATCCCACCGCTGCGCCGATGGCCAATGCCAGCTCGGGCGTCATGGCCCCGCCGACCACCCCCCTTATGCCTGAAGAGCCGAAGAGCGACATCTGAACGGCTGTGAAGCGTTCGAATTCAAGATAAACCTTTTTCCGCTCGGGGCGCTGGCCGCTCCTCAGATTCCGGGCTTTTTTTTTGCTTGTCTGGCTATCTGTCCAGCTTCACCCAGCAAATTTTCGGGAGCATAGAAAGATATTAAAGGAAAGAATTACTGGGTAAGGGTCATTATACGATAAATTTTATATATAGGTCCTGAGTATTACATACTGGGTCATGTGCCAGCACATGGCCAGTATAATTGACAGGAGGGATAGCCTTTGGTGATGGAGAAAATCAGCCTCGACAAGGCCAAGGAGATCGCTAAGAAGAAGGGACTAAAGCCCGGCCGTGTTAAGGGCACCGACGGTGTGCAATTCACGAAGGGGAACAACGCTCGCCTCGAGATCGTCAACTGGGACGAGTTCGAGAAGACCCTCAGCAAGAGGGGCCTCGCGGTCTTCGAGAGCGGCGGCTGGATGAAGATAATGAAGAAGTGATCCTCCAAACGCCTCAATCCTCTTACTTTCTATCTTCTTCTTTTCCTTTCTTACGAGCGGGAGCTACAGCTTCATGATCAGCCAGTTCTTGGCCTGCTTCTCCTGACCACGGAAGCGCACCAAAGCGTAGGCCCCCCTCAGTCTCTCCCCCTCCAGCACGAAGACCAGCTTGTCAGCTGAACGCTCCTTCAGCTGGAAGCGCCCTTTGTCCCAGATGCGGACCTCTCCTGCCCCGTACTCGCCCTTGGGGATGGTGCCCTCGAAGCTAGCATACTCCAGGGGATGGTCCTCGGTCTGCACCGCCAGCCTCCTTGTGTCCTTCTCCTCGGGGACGCCCTTGGGGACGGCCCAGCTCTTCAGGACCCCGTCGAGCGAGAGGCGGAAGTCGTAGTGAAGGTGAGAGGCATGGTGCTCCTGAACGACGAAGATCTCCTCCTCCACCCCGCCAGCTTGGCCCTCAGGTTCCCGGGTCCTGCGGAAGTCCCTCTTGGCCTTGTACTCCTCCAAGGGCATGATCTCGGCCTTCCAGGGCATCAGCCCCTAGATAATCCTTCCCGCTAGGGAGCGCCATCGGTGGCCGTGGACATGCGGAAGCGTATGCGCAGATCCCGGTCGAAGGTCTTCCTGAACCCCTTGGCCTGCGACTCTACCCCCCACAGCTCCAACTGGCAATCGCCGTTGGCGGCGACCTCCAATACAGCCTCCTTATCTGTGGCGTTGATGAAGCGGGCGTGGTCGATGAGCCCGCAGTGGCTTCGGTCCAAGGCCTCGGCCAGCCTGAGAAAGCCCGACAGCGTCATGACCATCTTCTGGACACGGAGGTCGAGACCCTCCTGGTCCACGCTCTTCCTCCCCAGGGACTTCCTGCGGTGGTACTTGACCAGGTAGGCCATGGCCTCTATCTCTCCCTGGTCGAAGCCCAGCAGCTCGGCGTTGCGCACGATATAATAGGAGTGCAGGTGGTGGTTGGAGAAGGAGATGAAGTCACCGATATCATGCAGGTAGGCGGCGTAACGGAGCAGCTCCCTCTCCTTCGGCCCGAAATGGTGCAGCCCCTCCTCCTTGGCGCTGTCGAACATCTCCAGGGTGAGGCGGACTATGGTGTTGGCATGCACCTCGTCCAGGTTGCAGGAGCGCCCTAGCTGCAGCGCGCTGCGCTCGCGCACCGACATCTTCTGATGGCTGGGAAAGCCCTCGATCCGCGAGAGGTGATCGACCAGCATGCCATCGAGCAGGCCGCGCTCCGATATCTTGATCTCGTCGATCTCCAGCTCCTCCATAAGCGTCTCGAGGATGGCCGCGCCCCCGATGATGATGTCCGCCCTCTCGGGGTTGATGCCTGGGACCTCCCTCCTCTCCTTCAGGTCCAGGGAGCAGAGCATGGCGATGGTCTTCTTAAGCTTGGTCAGGGAGAGGGCGGGCTCCTTCCCAACAGCGCCATTGAAGTTGCGGGCGGCCACCTCGTACAGGTTGATGATGGTCCCTGAGGTGCCCACCGCGGTCTTGGCCCCATAGCTCCTGACCCTCTGCACCGTCCGAACCACCTCGGTGCGCACGGACCTCTTCATCTGCGCGTACTTCTCCGGGTAGACCGGTCCCTTCTCCCCCTCCACCATGAACAGCCCGCTCAGGCGGATGGCCCCCAGCTTGAGGGAGTCCAGGTAGACGGGCTCTGCCTGGTTTCCCACCGAGACCTCCGTGCTGCCCCCGCCGACGTCGATGAATATCGCCAGCCGGTCCTCGAGATGATAGCCGGACGAGACCCCAAGGAAGATCAGCCTGGCCTCCTCCCTCCCGGATATGACGCTGACCTCCAGCCCCGCCTCCTTCCTGAGCCGCTCCAGGAAATGGGATTGGTTGTGGGCCTCGCGCGTGGCGGAGGTGGCCACGGCAACGAACTCCTCGGCCCCGAAGGCCTTCCCCATCTCCACGAAGCGCTTGCAGACGGTGAATACGAATAGTTGGGGTTGAGCCGCACCACCGAGGTGCGTATGGAATTGGTGCCGATGTCGATGAAGGAGACTACCTTGCCCTCGAAGCCCATCAGCCCACGTCCCAATGGATCTCGAGGCTGCGGCCTAGGACCATCTGGATCAGGTCGCCTTTCTTGTGCGCATCCCTCTCTTCCATCTCGATGGGACCGGTAACGTCGCATCGCAAGATTATCTTGTCGGAGGTGACCTCGCATCCGAGCCTCCGCACCTTTCCCCCGTGGGAGGAGTCCAGCCCATCGGCCAGGCGCAACAGGGAGGCGAGCGCCTCCAGCCTCCTCCTCTCCGCCCTGCCCATGGTGGAGACGAGCGCGTGCGAGCCTTTCGGCTGTGCCTTGCGATGGTAGCGGGCCACGGCCGCCACCATCCTCCTTTCCTTGGGGTCGAAGGGCAGGTCGTAATCCTCCATGATCATTCGGAGGGACATCTTGTGATGGCCTGGCCCTCCTTCCGTCCATCCGATGTCGTGCAAGGCCGCGGCGCAGCGGAGGAGGAAGAGGTCCTTGGTGCCCAACCCCAGCTCGCCTGCCATGCAGCCGAAGAGCATCGTCGACAGGCGGATCACCTGCTCCGTGTGAGCGTCCTCGCCCAGGTAGGAGCGGTACACCTTCGTGGTCTGCAGGAACCTAGACTCCAGGTCCTTCCTCGCCTCGGACGGTTCGGCCCGAGCCCGGTGCAACGCCTGGGCAAGCCATTCCGGCCGACCGCGCTCCCGGATGGCCCTAGTGGCCATCTCCAGGTCATAATCGACCCGCCTCAAACTCACGCGGAGGGGCCTCATGCTCAGGAGGGCGTAGGACGCACGAGGGTTGCCGTCCACCTGCCTGCCCACCGAGCCCGGGTTGAGGAAGCGCACCTTCCCGCAACGGCGGTACATGGGCCGATGGGAGTGCCCGCTGACGATGATGTCCGCTCCCGCGGATCTTGCCAGCTCCCCCAGCCTCGTCTCGCTCGTCCCCATCTCCAGCTTCTCGGTCATGGAATCAGGGCTGCCATGGACCATGAGGAGCACCCTCCCTCCCCATTCCAGGCGCATCGCCTCAGGGAGGTCCAACAGCCAGGACCTGCTCTCCTGCGAGAGCCCCTCTGCCGAGTAGCCGAGGGTCTCGTCCTCCTCGCCCCCTATATCCTCCCTCGCGCGCAGGACCTTCAGGTCGAAGTTGCCGGCCACGCTCAACGAGGGCCTGGAGCGGATCGCTCTGACCGCCCCCTCAGGGTCACCGAAGGGGCCGAGCACGTCCCCGGTGTTCAGTATGACCTGGGCCCCATGGCGCGTCGCGTCCTCCAGGACCGCCTGCAGGGCGAGGGTGTTTCCATGCACGTCGCCCAGCACCGCGACCACCGTCCCGGGAGAGCCCTCCAGCTTCTCGATGGCCCGGGCCGTCAGGTCGTGCACCTCCCCGGCCGCGTCCTCCAGTCTCCTCTGCAGCGATCCAAGGGCATCATCCTTGAGCATGGCGTCCCACAGGGACACGAACTCCCGGTAGGACTGCTTGCGCCAGGCCGCCCGGTCGCTGCGGACCAGCTCCAGGCCTGGTAGGATTTCCTGCGGGGCGAGGTCAGGGGGGAGGGCCATCCTTCCATCCCTCAGAAGGCCGTCGGTCGCCTCCATATCTGCGGCCCAGACGTCGCAATCGTGCATGTCGCCCAGCTTCTCCTGCATCTCCTTGATGAGCGACAGGGCCCCCTTCAGGCCATCCTCGAAGAGGGGCCGGAAGATCTCCAAGCTGTAGCGCAGCCTCTTGGCGGAGATGCGCATGGAATGATGCTCCTCGATGGCCTCCTCCCGATGCACGCAGCCTTCCCGGGAAACGAGGTCCTGGATGCGACCTCTGATCAATTTGACGGCCTGGGCGTAGGGGTAGCTCCCCCAATCGGTCCCCACCTCAGGCAGGTCCTGGAGGTAGGAGCGCATCCTCTCGAGGACGGACCCCTCCTCCAGCTCCTCCAAGGAATTGACCAGGGGGCCCTGGAGGTCGTCCCTGTGCCGCTCCTTCAGGTCCAGAGCGAAGTCGATGCCTGGCAGGGAGTCAGGGGGGGCACGTCCCCGCAGCTCCTTCAGGTATTCTATCTGGACATCCGCGTCGCGGGCCGCCCCCAGGGCGCGGGTCAGGGCCTTCATGTCCTTCCTCCAGGTCCGGCGGGCCTTGCGCGGCAGGCAGTCCTTGAAGACCTCCAGGGCGGAGCGAGTGCGCCGTGAGGCCACACGCATCCGGTGAACGTTCTCCACGTCCTCCCTGGTTCTGGCCCCCTCCGCCTCCTTCTGCAGCGCATCGATCAGGGGCAGCAGGGTGGTTCGGCAGAGACGCTGCCATGAGGCTTCGGGCTCATCTCTCATGCCAGGCGCCCCTGTTGGTCACGAACCATTTCTGCGAGTCCATGGTGGGCTCGCCTTTCTTGGGCCGGACCCGCACGTAGGTCCCGTCCGGGCGCAGCCTCCTCGCCTTGACGTTGTCCGCGAGGTGCTTGGCCAGTATGTCCTTCACCAGCGCCTCCCTTATGCCTTGGTCCTGCACCGGGAAGAGCAGCTCCACCCTCTTGTCCAGGTTCCGGGGCATCATGTCGCTGCTCCCCAGCAGCACCTCCTCCTGCCCGCCATTGTGGAAATAATAGATGCGCGAATGTTCCAGGAACCTACCGACAATGGAAGTGACGGTGATGTTATCGCTGACACCCTTGATGCCAGGGCGCAGGGCGCACAGCCCTCTCACGTTGAGGTCTATGCGCACCCCTTCCTGGGAGGCCTCGTACAAGGCCCTGATGACGTCCTTGTCCAGCAATCCGTTCAGCTTCCATGCGATGTACCCGTCGCCATGCTCCCGGTGCCTCTCCACCTCGCGGTGCACCCGGTCCAGGATGCCATAGCGCAGCCCGGTCGGGGCCACGAGGAGCTTCCGGTAGGAGGAGACGTCCGAGTAGCCGGTGAGCGCGTTGAAGAGGTTGGACACGTCCATGCCGATGTCCTGGTTGGTGGTGATGTACCCCAGGTCCCCGTAGACCTTAGTGGTCACGTTGTTGTAGTTGCCCGAGGAAAGGTGGCTGTAGCGCACGATTCCGGAGCGCTCCTTGCGCACCACCAGGCAGATCTTGGCATGCACCTTCAGGTCCACCGGGCCGTAGACCACGTGCACCCCCTCCTGCTCCATGGCCCGGGCATAGGAGATGTTGTTCTCCTCGTCGAACTTGGCCTTGAGCTCGACCACGGCCGCCACCTGCTTGCCGTGCTTGCGCGCCTCGACGAGGGCGTCGATCACGGGCGAACGCTTGTCGATGCGGTACAGTGTGATCTTGATGGCCAGCACGTCCGGGTCCTGGGCCGCCTGCTGAAGCATGGTGACCACGGGCGCGAACGAATCGTAGGGATGGAAGAGCAGATGGTCCCTGGCCTTGAGATGGGGGAAGATGGGACCTGGGCCTCCCAGTTCGCGGGGGACATGCTGCGCGAAGGGCGCGTCCTTGAGGTCGGGCCTGTCCAGGGCGAGCAACTGCCAGAAGTCCGCGAGCGCCAGGGGGGCGGAGTGGCGGAAGACCAGGTACCGGGGCAGGTCCATCTGCTCGGCGAGCAAGCGGATCATGGCCTCCGGCATGGTCGCTTCGACCTCCAACCGGACCGGCGGACCGAGGCGCCGGCTCTCCACCCCTTCCTCCACGGCGGTCAGCATGTCCTCCTCCTCCTCGAGCTGGATCTCGATCTCCGCGTCGCGCGTCACGCGGAAGGGGTAGGAGGCGAGGACCTCCATGCCAGGGAACAGGACGTCCAGATTGGAGGAGATCAGGTCCTCGAGGAGGATGAAGTTGAGGCAGGGGCCCCCCGACGCCCTCTCATCCCCTCCCTCGCCGGGCACGCGCACGAAGCGCGGGAAGGTGGAGGTGGGCACCTTCAGCCGGGCGAAGCGCTCCTTCCCGGATGGCCCCCTGATGCTCAGCGCCAGGTTTATGGCCATGTTGGATATGAAGGGGAATGGGCGATGCGCGTCGAAGGCCAAGGGCGTGAGGGTGGGATAGACCTCCTGCTCGAACAGGTGGCGAAGGCTGCCCCTCTGCATCTCGTCGAGCTCCGTCCACTTGTGGACGTGCACGCCCGCCTTGTGCAGCCGGGGCCTCAGGTCTTCGTGCCAGCATGAGGCGTGAGCGGCCAGCAACGGGTCGAGCCTCTCCCGCACCATGTCTATGGTCATCGCCGGCGACAAGCCGTCCGCGTTGTACTTGGCCACCCCCCTGACCATCTGCCGTCGCAGGTCCGAGACCCGGCTCATGAAGAACTCGTCCAGGTTGGAGCCGCAGATGGCCAGGAACTTGACCCTCTCCAGCAGGGGATGGTAGTCGTCGCGGGCCTCCTCTAGCACCCTCCAATTGAACTCCAGGGAGCTGAGCTCGCGGTTGATGTAGCACTCCCCCCTACCGAGCTCTATGGACTTGCCCTTGCCTCTCGCGGACGTCCTCGGTGCCTTTTCCCCCATGCTTTCGTCCCACTCATTACGCTCCCATGATTTCTGCATTTCCCATATAATGGGGATTGTCGGCACGTACTAGTTCGAGCGTATGATTACCAGAATCATAATTGCGGTGCTGCGCCTCATTCATGCCGGGAAGGCGAAACGGTCAGGGCGGCGGCCACCGCGACCTTGAGCTCCTGGATCGTATA
>JALOTM010000072.1 GCA_025457905.1 Methanomassiliicoccales archaeon | reverse complement strand
ATAGAAATATTAATTCGAGTATAAAGCACATGGGGAGGATGCGGGCCACCTATTTTATCGATCCCTCGCATTGGGAGCACTGGTCAAGATGAATGCGCAAATGCTGAACAGACATGCTGAGTTCATGGCCAATGCCAAGCTCGTCACTGATTTCGCCTCCGACTTGGCCGCGGTCGAGGCGGTCATACTGCTGGGAGGGCTGGCCAGAGGATACTGTGATGACAGCTCGGACCTGGACATAAGTGTGATTGTCAGTGATGCTGACCTCGTGCGCTGGCGCCGGGATTTCGCTAAGCTCGCCATGGAGATCGAGTCCGGGTCAGGGATCGAGACGGACATCGAGGTGCACTCCTTCGATGGCTTCTATTCTCAGAAATGGGGCGAGGTAGAGCGCTTCACCTTCCACGGTTGCCGACTGGCGCTGGATCGGAATGGCAGGGTAGGGAGGGCCATCCAGGAGAAGCTGGAGGTCCCCCGGGAGCTTTGGACCCGCAGGACGGTGGAGTGCTGCATCTACCTCAGCTGGTACGCCTGCCCCGAGCCTCCTCACCCCTCCATCGCCGAGATATGGGTCGACCGCGAGGACCTGGCCCAGGCCCATTGGTGCTTGAACTACGCCTGCGAGCTATTCGTCCAGCTGGCCTTCTCCCTCAATCAGGAGTTCCTGCCACCGGCCAAATGGCGCCTCTCGTACCTTCGCCGCCTCAAGTGGCTGCCAGATGGCATGATGGAACTTTTGCAGACCATGATGACCATGTCCTCCATCGACGAGGAGAACCTCCATTCCAGGCTACGTGCGGCCGGGGAGCTGTGGCCCAGGATGATGGAACGGGTACGGTCGGTGGAGTCCATGGACCTGGCGGCGATGCAACGTTATTATGTGGACAAGATAGTGTACGGTCCCGGTGTGGAGGACTAGTCCAGAAGGACCAGCTTCTCGTTGCTCACGACCACCATGCCGTTTCGGACCCTGTTGCCGTTGGAGCGCTCCTCGCGGCAGGAGTCCAGCAGCTTGGGAAGCTCGGAGGAGGAGAAGTTGGCTACGCCCTTGGCGAAGGCCCCTATGCGGACCACATCGCCCTTCTTGAACCTGCCTTCGAAGGACGTGACCCCGCAGGGAAGAAGGCTCTTCCCTTGGCGCAGGGCTGTCTCCGCTCCCGAGTCCACGTTGATCTTGCCCTTGGGGCCCGCGAAGAGTATCCAGCGCTCCTTGTTGGTGTACTTGGAGGTGGCGGTGAACAGGGTGCCGACCTGCTCGCCCCTCACCGCGCGCAGGATGATGTCCTTCGAGCGGCCGTTGGCGATTATCATATTGGTCCCCGACTGCATGGCCACCTTGGCCGCCGCGATCTTGGTGCGCATGCCTCCGACGGACCGCTCGCTCAGGTTGCTGCCGGCCATCCGCTCGATGTCCTTGGTGATCTCGTCCACAGTATGAAGCAGGCGCGCATCCGGGTCGACCTCGGGGTTGCGGTCGTAGAGGCCGTCCACGTCCGTCAGCAGTATCAGCAAATCGGCGTCTATCTTGCTGGCCACCAGGGCGCTCAGCTTGTCGTTGTCACCGAAGATCTCCTCGATCTCGTCGGTGGCGATGACGTCGTTCTCGTTGACAATCGGCACTGCACCAAGACGGAACATCTCGTCCATGGCCTTCTTGAGGTTGATGTAGCGAAGGCGGTCCGAGAAGGCGCCGTAGGTGAGCAGCACCTGCCCAACGCATTTCCCATATTTGCGGAAGGCGTCCCTCCAGGCCATCATCAGGGTGGCTTGCCCAACGGCGGCGCAGGCCTGCTTGGCCCCGACCTCCTGCGGCCTCCGGTCCAGGCCCAGCTCGGTGGTGCCCGCCCCGATGGCGCCGGACGTGACGATGATGACCTCGATGCCCCCGGCGGTCAGTTCCATGATCTGGCGGGCGACCGACCCCAAATAGTGCTGGTCGATGGTACCGTCCTCACGGCAGATGGTGTTGGTGCCTATCTTGATGACCACGCGCTGCGGATGCAGGGCCCTCATTGCAGCTTCCTGTGCGTGTACCTTCTCGCACCTTCGCCTGAGTAGTCGGCAACTGCCTGGCCGCTCCCGTAAAGCTTCCATTTGTAGATGGTGAGGCCCTCCAGACCGACTGGGCCTCGGGCATGCGTCTTGCTGGTGGAGATTCCCACCTCGGCCCCCAGGCCGTAGCGGTACCCGTCGGCGAAACGGGTGGAACAATTCCACATCACGCTGGAAGAGTCCACGGCGTTCATGAACTTCTCTGCCGCCTCCCTGCTCCGAGCGATGATGGCGTCGGTGTGATGCGAGCCGTAGTGGTTGATGTGCTCCACCGCCTCCGCCAAGGATCCGACGACCTTGATGGAGAGGATGAGGTCGTTGTACTCCGTGGCCCAGTCCTGCTCCGTGGCAACGCCTGCATGGATCAAGGAACGGGTGGCCTCGTCGCCCCGGAGCTCTACCCCGGCCTTGGCGTACTCCTCGGCCATTCGAGGCAGGAAGTCCTTGGCCACATGATGGTCCACAAGTAGTGTCTCCATGGCATTGCATACCGCTGGATACTGGACCTTGGCGTCGTAGCAGACCTTGACCGCCAGCTCCAGGTCCGCGTCCTCGTGGATGTATGTGTGACAGATGCCGGCGGCGTGCCCGAGGACTGGTATCTTGGTGGAGGCCTGGATGCTGCGGACCAGCTCGTTTGATCCACGAGGAACGATAAGATCCACAAGGTCTTCCAAGGCCAGGAGGGCTCTGAACTCCTCCCTCGTGGATATGAGGTGCACTGCCCCTTCGAAGCGCCCGTCAACCTGGTAAAGAGCCTCTTTGATGGCCTTGGCCAGGGCGTCGTTGGTGCGCTTCGCCTCCGAGCCCCCCTTGAGGAGCACGGCATTGCCGGACTTGAGGCAGAGCGTGGAGATCTGCACAAGCGCGTCCGGCCGGGACTCGAAGACGATGCCGATCACACCGATCGGGCAGCTGACCTTCACGAGCACCAGACCGTCGTCCAGCTCGGTACGGGCAAGCACCCTCCCCACTGGGTCCTCCTGGGCCACCAGGGAGGAGATTTGGTCCACGCTCTCCTGGAGCTTGGCCTCGTCGTATCTGAGGCGTTTTAGCAAAGGGGATGCCAGGTGGTCGGCCTTGGCGTCTTCCAGGTCCTTCTGGTTGGCAGCGATTATGGACGAGGCGCTCGCCCTAAGCTGCTCCGATATTCGCATCAGGGCTTGGTTTCTCAGGCTTAGAGGTAACTCCGCTAGCCTGAACGATGCACTCTTGGCGCTCTCGGCGGCCACCCTGATGGCGTCCATGATGCCCGATAGCATTTCGCAGGAGGGCATAAGTGTTTCGATGCCCGGGCGCGGCTCATCGCCGTAGCTTGAGGGGGGCTCCGCAGGACTCGCACTTCCTTGAGCCGACCTCGTTGTGATAGCCGCAGTAGGCGCAGTTGGCCAGGGAGGCATCCAATTGCCTCTCCTGCCTCCAATCGTGCAGCTGCCTCCTTCTGGAAAAGTAGGAAATGGCGATCATGATGATGGCCAGACTGCAGGCCACCAGGGACACATAGATGAACCCTCCTTCCGCCACCGCCCCGACGATTCCGAAGAAAAGGCCGAAGAAGGCAATCAGACCTCCCAGGCTGGCAAGCAAGATGACGGCCAATGAAGGCTCAGGCCGACTCACCACATCCTGGGCTTTCCTGCCACAGGCTGGGCAGAAGGTCTGTCCCTCCTCCAGCGCAGAATTACATTTCATGCAATCGGCCATCATTACACACTGTGGTCATCGGGCAGCAGCGTTATTTCTAGATTTGCGCCCGGCTATCACGGCCGGGTCATCACCCCCCTTGAAGGATGAGGGGCGAGTGCCGCTCCTGCCCATCCTTCAGGTCCAAGAAGTACATGGGCTGCCCAGTGACCACCCAGTACCAGGGAGCCTTCTACTGAGCCTGACGGCCTCAGCGCATCCTACGGAGGGATTGAAAAGCATGATAATGTGATGAGGACGATACCAGGGAGAGGACGATGAAGAAGATAGGGTGGTTCACGACCGCGAGAGGACCAGGCTCATTCAACCTCTTCAATACCATGATCGGGAGGCTTGAGGGCGGGGACATCCGCGCCGAGCTGGCCTTCATCTTCATCAACCGGGATGTGAAGGGGAACAGGTACCGTCAGAAGATAATCGATATGGCTGAGGAGAGGGGGATCCCGGTGATCATCTTCCCCTCCGACAACTTCCTGCCTGAGCTCAAGGAGAGGGACATCGACGCCTGGAGGGACGAGTACGGGAAGGGGCTCAGGGATCGCATCTCCAAGCACCGCATGGACTTGGGAGTGCTGGCCGGCTACATGCTGATCATCGACCCGGAGACCTGCCGGCGCTTCCCCCTGATCAATCTGCATCCAGCTCTCCCTGGGACCTACAAGGGGACGTGGGAGGAGATCGTCCAGAAGGTGGTCGAGAACCGCGATGAACGCTATGGCTCGACCGTTCATTTGTGCACCCCGGAGCTGGACCGGGGATCTGCCATAGCCTATGATAGCTTCCCCACCGGCCGCGTAACCTCCTCCTCAATGGACAAGGAGGCCGCGGCGAAGGCCATCAGGGGTGAGGAGCTGAAGAGGGAGGCATACTTGCTCATGGAGACCATCAAGCTCATCGTGGAGGGGAAGGTGGTCATTCGCGATGGTAGGGTCACTGACCAGGGCGGAGGGATGATCCAGGCGCCATGCTTGGAGGGGGCCATCGACCGCTCGCTCTCCTCCTAGGTCGATTCAGAGATGCAGGACCTGCTTGGCGGCGTTGTACCACAGGTTGAAGAAGTTGGCCTTGCGTAGCTCCTGATGCCCGTTCACGTACTCCACATACCATGTGGACATGCCGTCCCATTCGTCCACGAACCCCTCCCGGGTCACCCTCCACCCTG
The DNA here is from genome assembly GCA_025457905.1 of Methanomassiliicoccales archaeon. Taxonomy (GTDB): domain Archaea; phylum Thermoplasmatota; class Thermoplasmata; order Methanomassiliicoccales; family UBA472; genus JAJRAN01. The sequence goes on along the minus strand of JALOTM010000072.1, from coordinate 893 downwards.
CTTCCTCAGGGGTCAGGTCCGACCTCGCCAGGACGTAGGGCATGGTGGTCGTCAGCAGGTTCGGCTCCCTAGCATCGCCCCCACGGCTCTTGGGGAGCGACCTGGCCGTACAGGCTCCTACCTGATAGTATGCCAGATGTATCTCGCTGAGGCCCCAGAACTCCTGGAAGGGGAAGGCCCTTGGGAACTCCCGAGACAGCAGGCGGAGGACGGCGGGGAAGACCAGCGGCTCTCCGGTGAAACGGTCGATGAAACCGTCCCTGGCGAAGACACGCATCTTGACGGTGTGGTCCTCGCTCCAGCAGGAGACGGCCTCGGGCCTGCGCTCCAGCGGGGCGCATGGGCAATTGGGGAGCGCCGGTCGGGCCATGGGGTCGAAGGGGCATCTCCGTTCGATGAGCGCCAATGCCTCCTCCCTTCCCTCGTCTGAAAGTGCCAGGCAGACGTCCATAATGATATCATGAAGAGCTTGCGTCATCCTGTTCTATGCATATCCCGCAGGGATATGAATCGTACGCTCGATAGGTTGGTCGTACCAGGGTCCGATGATGGGGCGACCCCAACGGCCCTGAGAACTTGCTGCATTAATTTATTTTTGATTATCATATAATAGATTGCTGCCACTGCTGGTAATGTCATTCTGGGGAGCGAGAGGGCGCAATTATTATAGAGGGAGGTCAAATTACCCAGAAAAAAGGGCAGGGACGCGCCCCAAGCTTCCTACAGCAAGAGGCCACGATTCAAAATGGAAGGCGCAGTGAGGATCATTGATTCGAGACGTGCGAACTCGGTCAGCCGCACCCTCAAGGACATCTGGTCTTACAGAGAGCTCCTCTACTACATGGTATGGAAGGAGCTGAAGATCCGGTACAAGCAGACGGTGATCGGAGCTG
>JALOTM010000071.1 GCA_025457905.1 Methanomassiliicoccales archaeon | reverse complement strand
AGCAGCTCCACCCTCTTCAAGGCGTCGTTGGTGCGGTCGTTCTTGCTAATCGCCTCCTTCCTCTCGTCCATGAAGCCGGTAACGATGATGCCCGCCGGCAGGGCGATGCACATGACACCCAGGATGCCTATGACCCCGCCCAGGAACTTGCCTAGGGGGGTGACCGGTACCACGTCCCCGTACCCGATCGTGGTCACGGTGGCCACCGCCCACCACATGGCATCGGGGATGCTGGCGAACGCCTGTGGCTGCGCCTCGTACTCCGCATGCCACATCAGGGAAGCGGCCACGATGATGAGGATGACAATGGTCAGGATGGCCACGACCAGGGCCTCCGCCTGCCTCTTGATGACCCGGGAGAGCAGGGAGACGGAGCTGGAGTACCGGCCCAGCTTGGCCACCCTGAGCACCCTAAGGAGGCGCAGCGCGCGCAGGAAGCGAGCGTCGAATCCAACAACGAGCGGCAGATAGAACGGCAGGAACGACAACAGGTCGATTATCGCGAAGAAGGTCACCGCCCATCTGAGCCTTCCCAGGACAGGTCTTGAGAACCGCGGATCCTCGGTGCATGACCACAGCCTGAGCGCATACTCCACCGTGAAGACCGCCACCGTGAGGATCTCACCCGCGAAGAAGACATCCCGGAAGCGCTCGTTGATCGAGGCGACCGACTCCAGTATCACGCTCGCCACGCTGAGGATGATGAGCACCGTGATGAGCGCGTTGAAAAGGATTGATGCACGGTCATGAGGGTCCGTGAACTCGAGGACCTCGTACACCCTTCTCTTAGCCGTCTTCGGCACTGGCTTTCATCCCCGGGGAGCCCGGCATTTGGCCATGACGCCCGGGAACCAATCCCCTCCTGGTTAGATATTCTTTTTTCTCCTAGGAAAATGGGAAAGGGTATTAAGGGGGGAGCGGTGTGGGCGGGGAAGGTGCCCTAAGCATGGAAACAGAGCCGCTCTATCAAGCCATTTTCAAGCGCAAGTCCGTGAGGAATTTCAAGCCGGAGGGCTTGGGGGCGAAGGAGCTGGAGCAGGTCATGGCCATGGCCATGGAGGCCGTCCCTCTTTTTCCGGACATCAGGACGTCGTTCAAGCTCGTGGGCAGCGAGGACGTCAGGGGGATCTTCAAGGTCACCGCCCCTCACTACCTGGCCATCTACTCCGAGGCCAAAGAGGGGCACATGGCCAACGCAGGTTTCCTGCTGCAGCAGATGGACCTGTACCTCTCCTCCAAGGGTCTGGGGAGCTGCTGGCAGGGTGGACCGAAGCCCACGAGAGGAATGAGGGAGCACGAGGGGATGCAGTTCGTTATCATGCTGGCCTTCGGCCTGGCTGATGAGCCGGTGCATCGGGGCAGCATGAGCGAGTTCAAGCGCGAGCCCTTGGGGAAGATGACGGCCGTCCATGGGAGGGAGGACCTGTTGGACGCGGCACGGCTGGCGCCCTCGGGAATGAACAACCAACCCTGGTACTTCACCGCTGCGGATGGCTGCGTCGATGTCCATGCCTCCAAGTCGGTCGTCGTGGCCAATATGAACCAGATAAGCGCGGGCATAGCCCTATGCCATCTGCGGCTGGCTGGCCTGCATCAGGGCCAGCGGGTGGACCTGGTGTGCGACGAGGGGAGGGCGAAGAGCGCCCCCAAGGGCTATGTGTACGTCGCCTCGGCGCGCTTCGCAGCCTGAAACCGTCGCCGCCCTTCGTTTTTCGCAATCACCATCCGGGCCTGCGTCCTGGGCGATAAGGCCTCCTTAAATATCGCCAAGTTGTTCGTGGGCGTCGCTCTCTGCGGAGGCCATGGAATGGTTTGGACCCTGCCGCCGGCCGAGTCTGGCAACCTGAAGGATTACCAGGCCGCCCGCCGCGGTTTCGATTGGGGCCTCTTCCATGCGGAGTTCGATTGGTCCAGGGGCGGCCCTTATAACGTCGCTGCCGAGGCCGTCGACCGCCATGCATGCAACGGCCTCTCGGACAAGGTCGCGCTGCTGTCGGTCAGGCCAGACGGGGCAGTGCGCTCCCTGACCTTCGAGGAGCTGCGGGAGAGCTCCAGCAGGTTGGCGAGCGGACTGATGAGGCTGGACATCTCCAAGGGGGATCGCGTCCTGGTCTACATGGAGCGTTGCCCGGAGCTGATGATCTCCCTGCTCGGAACCGTCAAGATGGGGGCGATAGCCGGGCCGCTCTTCTCGGCCCTGGGCCCGGAGGCGGTCCGTGACCGGGCGCGGGACAGCGGCGCCAAGGCCATCATCACCACGCCTGGCCTGCTCAGGAGGCTGGACCCGGTGCGGGACGAGCTGGAGGAGGTCGAGCATTTGATAATCGTTGGCGAGGCCGGCGGGGGCAGCCTGTCCTTCGACCTTCTGCTGGCCTCCGGGGACCCTGACTTCCGCTCCGTGGACATGGTCCCGGAGGACCCTTACGTGATCCACTACACCTCCGGTTCGACCGGCAAGCCCAAGGGCATCCTCCTGGGCCACAAGGCGATGCTCCAGCAGCTCATGGCCTGCCGCTATGTGGTGGATCTGCAGGCAGAGGACGTGTACTGGTGCAGCGCCGACCCTGGATGGGTGACGGGAACGTCCGTGGGCATCTTCGGACCATGGTATCTGGGGGCCACCATCGTGTCCTACGAGGGCCGATTCGACGCCCGCGCCTGGTACTCCCTCATCCAGAGGCTCAGGGTCTCGGTGTGGTTCACCGCCCCCACCGCCCTCAGGATGCTGATGCGCGAGGGCGACGGGCTGGTGAAGGAATACGACCTGAGGTCGCTGAGGCATGTCTGCTCGGCCGGCGAGCCCCTCAACCCGGAGGTGGTCCGATGGGGCCTGCAGACCCTGGGCCAGAGGATACACGACAACTGGTGGCAGACCGAGACCGGGGCCCCCTGCATCTCCAACTACCGGTGCATGGCCCTACGCCCGGGGTCCATGGGCCGGCCGGTGCCTGGAGTCGAGGCGGCCATCGTCGACGAGGCCGGGAGGGAGCTGCCCCCGGGCCGCGAGGGCTTTCTGGCGCTGCGGCCGGGATGGCCCTCGATGATGGTCGGGATATGGAACGGGCCGACAAGGTACCAGGAATACTTCCAGATCCCTGGCTGGTACCGCTCTGGGGACCTGGCCTACCGGGACGAGGACGGCTACTTCTGGTTCCGGAGCAGGGCGGACGACGTCATCAAGACCTCGGGCGAGCGGCTGGGGCCCTTCGAGGTGGAGTCCGCCCTGATAGAGCATCCGGCGGTGCAGGAGTCGGCCGTGATCGGGAAGCCGGACCCTCTGCGAGGCGAGATCGTCAAGGCCTTCGTGGTCCTGCTTCCCGGGCATGAGCCTTCCGAGGAGCTCAAGGAGGACATCGTCCAGTTCGTGCGCACCCGTCTCGCCTACTATGCCTACCCCCGGGAGGTTGAGTTCCTGGACTCGCTGCCCAAGACCAGGTCCGGTAAGATCATGAGGCGGGTGCTCAAGGCCAGGGAGAGGGGGGAGTCTCCCGGGGACCTTTCCACGTTGGAGGACTGAGGGAATCGGGGACCTCACAGGGCGATGCATACCTCTATACATCCGGGACGCGAATGGATTCCCAGGGTCGGCCATGAGCGAGGACAAGAGCTGCAAGTGCGAGAGGTGCACCTCCTATCCTGATTGCGGCGCGGACCAGGGGCTACGGGTCTTCTGCCTCAGGGGCAAGGCACCATGCCAGGTCACCATGCGCGGATGCCTGTGCACCAGCTGCAAGGTCCACGAGATGTACTCCTTGAGGCGCGAGTACTACTGCCTCCAAGGAGCAGAGAAGCGGGCCTTCTAGGACCGTTCATCAGGAAGGAAGGATGACGAGGCATCCATTTATGCGCATCTGCAGTTGTAGGGCGGGGTTCTCATGCCTAGCGAAGAAGAGTGCGTCAGGTACGCGGCCGAATGCTGGGAGAGCGGTCTGAACTGCGCGGAGTCGGCCCTCCGGGGCGTATGCCACGGGAGGCGCGAGCTGCCGGAGGTGGCCTTGAGGATGGCCACGCCGTTCGGGGGGGGCCTGGGAAGGTGCGAGGACCTCTGCGGCGCGCTCTCCGGGGCGGCCATGGGCATCGGTGCCAATCTAGGCAGGGTGGACGGCCATGGGGACAAGTTCGTCAGCTATAGGGCGGTCAAGGAGCTAAGGACCGAGTTCGTGCGCCGGTTCGGCTCCTCCTCGTGCAGGGAGCTGAACAAGGGGGACTTCAAGTCGCCTGAGCATGAGGCCCGGTGCAAGAACCTCACCCTGGAGGCCGTGCGCATGGCCTGCCGCGTCCTGGACCGCAGGTAGACGCGGCGGATCTCCAGACCGAGGGCCGGGGGCAGCCCATTCCCTTTTCGCGTCCATTCATGGAGTTATTGGGGGTTGGCACTACCAGGGCCTTCGTTGGTCTTCCCTAGCTAGGACCATGAAGATGGTAGCGCCCTTGGCCGTTCCCGTCCAAATCCGGGCCCATAGGACGGCCCTACCTCTTCATCCAACCGAAGAGGATCACGCTGGCCACCAGGACGATGACGCCGACCACCACCAGGCCGAAGCCTAGACCCTGGCTCTCAGGCATGCCCATGTCCGCGCCGAACAGGGCCAAGACAAGACCGATCCCCGTCAGCAGCACCCCCAGGATCACGCCGACCATCAACCGCACCCTGGACCGGTGCGCCTCCTGCAGGGACTCCCGCTGCCCCCCGACCACTGGAACGCTGCAATTGCTGCAATAGGCACCTTCCATCTGGTTCTCCGCGCCGCACTTGCTGCACTTCACCAAGAACGGTCCCTCCTATGAAGGATACGGCGCATGCTCCATAATGGCATCGGTCCCCTGCCCGCTACAGCAACCTTTTATCGACATCTATGGATGGTGACCCTGGTGCTCGAGATGAAGGTCGAGATCTACTACGAGTCGAAATCCGGGAACGGCAGGATAGCCATGACCAAGCTGGGCGAGGTCCTATCGGCCAGGGGGGCCACGGTGGGCGTGCACCATGTGAGCGAGGCCAAGCCCAAGGAGCTCCCCCAGGCGGACCTGTACGTCTTCAGCTCCCCGACCCGCATCGGCAAGCCCATCGGCAGCATGCGGCGCTTCGCCAAGAAGGCCAAGCTGCCCTCGGGGGCCAAGTACGCGGTGGTCGCCACCTACATGGAGGCCCAGCCGGACAAGAAGACCGGCCAGATGCCCACCGCCGAGGAGACCGCCAAGTACCGTCGCAACATCCAGATGATGGACGAGCGGCTCTCGGGCAAGGGGACGAAGGTGGCGGACCTGTCGCTCATGGTCAAGGGGATGAAGGGCCCCCTGGAGGATGGGTGGGAGGCCAAGTTGGCGGCCTTCGCGGACAGGCTGATGGGCAAGGCCTGAAGGCCCCTGGGACAGGCGTGACCGGCTAGCGCGAACGATGGTCAACATATCCGGCCGCGGACCTAGGAGGGGCCATGATGGAATACGTCCCCTCACGGTCAGGAGGGCTTGGCATGCCCTCCCTTCCCGGCCCTTCGCGGCCGGGCGGCCCGCAGCCATTGGAGCCTGAGTACCCTGTCCCGCTGCCCAGCGGGCCGGGGGGACCTGGTTCCTTTGGCTCTGCCCAACGGCCGGGCCGCAACCCTTTAATCGCATGAGCGTGTGAGAAGGCCGACATGGTGCCCCAGGGCGCGGAGCGTTCGACGGTGGAGGACTCAGAGGCGACCAGCCTGCGCTCCACCGATGTGGAGGTGCTCAGGTCCCTGGGGGCCGACGAGGCCCTGGCCTTCTCGGGGCTGAGGCGCAAGATGCATGTCCACCAGGAGAAGCTGTCCCGGGCCCTGCACCGTCTGGAGGAGGAGGGCCTTGTGTCCCGTACCGCGAGGGGATACGCCC
>JALOTM010000070.1 GCA_025457905.1 Methanomassiliicoccales archaeon | reverse complement strand
GGCTGATTTTTTGTATTCAATTACACATTTTTTGTAATTAACACTAAATATTCTCTGTTTTTTTGTAGGAATGACTTATAAACCCGTAATTGATACCTTTTCTTACGAACCTCGCAGAGGAGGGGGAAGCATCACCCTGCAATCAGAGCTCAAGGACACCCAACTGACCATCAAGGACGTGACCGCGAACCCAGCTCCGCTGGGTCTGATGGGATTCGGGATGACCACGTTCCTGCTCAACCTGCACAACCTCGGCCTATACGCCCTGGACAGCATGATCCTGGGCATGGGCATTTTCATGGGGGGTCTGGCGCAGGTCCTGGCAGGATACATGGAATGGAAGAAGGGGAACACCTTCGGGGCCACGGCCTTTACCTCCTATGGCATGTTCTGGCTCGCCCTTGTTGCCCTCCTCATCCTGCCGGCGCTGGGGATCGGTGCCAAGTCAGACCCCACGTCCTTCGCCTCCTTCCTTGCCATATGGGGCGTGTTCTCGGCGGCCTTGTTCCTGGGCACGCTGCGCATGAACCGCGCCCTCCAGGTGGTGTTCGGCAGCCTTACCCTCCTCTTCGCCCTCCTGGCCCTCGGGAACGGGCTCGTGAATACCGACATCATTCGGGTCGCGGGGGCGGTGGGTGTGTTCTGCGCCCTGTCCGCCATGTACACTGGGCTGGCGCAGGTGCTGAACGAGGTATACGGCAAGACCGTGGCGCCCATTTGGCCTGTGGCCAGGGTCGACCTGGCCCGCAGGCCCATGGAGAAGCCGACCAAATGACCAACAGGGCGGGGGGTCCTCCATTTACTCGATTCCCCACACCCCCGCCCTCCATCCCTTAACTGCCAGCAACCTCGCCGAGGGGATGCCTGGTCATGAAAAGATTTATTACCGCGCCTCTTATAGGGCGGGAGCATGGAGATTCAGCTGCTCGATAAGGACAAGGACTCCATCAGGATCCAGATCAAGGACGCGGACATGACCTTGATCTCCCCCTTGGTGAAGGAGCTCCTGGAGGACGAGCTGGTCGCCGAGGTCAAGTACACCGCCGCCCATCCAGACCTCGGGCTCCCTACGCTGTACGTCAAGGTCAGCAGCGGGAAGCCCCAGACAGCGCTCAAGCGCGCGGCCAAGTCCCTGTCCAACAACTTCAAGGAGGCCAAGGACAAGTTGGCCAAGGACCTGAAGTAGCGCTCCCATGGGACACCTGGTTTGCACCTCACAAGAGGCCCGGATCGGGCTCGAGGTATTCTACACTGACACACCTGGCATAGGCGGGATGCTGAAGCGCGAGGTGGAGGACTTCGTGGTGGAGGAGATCTCCAGGCATCCCCCCGAGGACCCTTCCGGGCGCTTCACCATCGCCAAGGTGACCTCCGTCAACTGGGAGACCAACCGCCTGGTGAGAATGCTGGCTCGCCAGCTGGGCATCTCCCGCAACCGCATCTCCTTCGCCGGCACCAAGGACAAGAGGGCGGTGACCTCGCAGCTGATGTGCTTCGAGGCCCCTCTGGACGATGTGTTGGCCATCCGCATGCACCAGGTCACGGTCGAAGGCGCCTACCGCTCGCGCAAGAACCTGACCATAGGGGACCTGGTCGGCAACTCCTTCAGAATCCGTGTCTCCGGCTGCTCCGTGGAGGGCGAGGGCCTCAGGCGGAGGGCGGAGGCCACCTTCTCCCTGCTGGACCGGCTGGGAGGATTCCCCAACTTCTTCGGCGTGCAGCGCTTCGGCTCGCTGCGGCCCATAACCCACATCGTCGGCAGGCATATCGTCAGGGGGGAGTTCGAGGAGGCCTGCCTGGCCTATGCCGCGAACCCCGTCCCGGAGGAGGGGGCGGAGGCCAGGGAGGCCCGGAGCTACCTCCAGGAGACCCTCGACTGGAAGGGCGCCCTGTCCAAGCTGCCGCACCATCTCATGTTCGAGCGTATCGTGGTCGGCCATCTGGCCCGAGAGCCCGGTGATTTCCCGGGAGCCATCCGCGCCCTGCCCCGCAACCTGCAGATGATGTTCGTTCATGCCTATCAGTCGTACATATTCAACCGCGTGCTCAGCGAGCGCATACGCCGAGGCCTCCCCCTGGACCAGCCCCTGGAGGGGGACGTGGTCCTGCCCATGGACAAGGACGGCCTCCCAGACCACGACAAGCCCGTACCAGTGACGCGCACCAACCTGGACCTGGTGGCCAGGCAGGTCCGCAACGGCAGGGCGGCGGTGAGCGCGGTCCTGTTCGGCTCCGAGAGCAGGCTGGCCGAGGGCCTGCCCGGGGAGCTTGAGGGGATGATGCTGGAGGAAGAGGGCTTGAGAAGGGAGGACTTCGTGGTGCCGCTCATCCCCGAGTGCAGCTCCACCGGCTCGCGCCGGGAGGTGGTGGCGCGCTACGAGCAGCTCTCCTTCGACGCCCAGGGCGATGCCCTGGCCCTCTCCTTCTCGCTGGGCAAGGGATGCTACGCCACGTCCCTGCTGCGCGAGGTCATGAAGGCGGACATGATCGAGGCCGACCGGGCGGTCTACGAGCTGGCCAACGAGGACGCGCCGGGCGAGTGACCCCCCCTCGCCATCGTCGGCGGGCTCACAGCCTGCTCCAGTCCCTGGCCTGGGGCTCTGGCTGCTCCTGCTCCTGACCCTTTTGAGGCTCCTCCGCCTGCTCCTGGGGCTCATCGGGCTCGGGGGCCTCCTCGCTCCGCTCTGGCCCGGCGGCCTTGGGGCGCGAGGGCTTCTTGGCCGGCCCCGTCCCGAGGTCGGCCTTGCATCTGGGGCAGGCGCCGGAGGAGGTGCATTCCTTGCAAAGCACCGAGCCGCAGGAGGGGCACTTCATGACCGCGATGCCGCCGTGGAAGAGGCACCTTCGCCCCCTCAGGTCGGTCTCCTGGGCCTTGCGCTCTGTGGCCCTCCTCTCCTCCTTGTAGGACCTTGAGTAGACCTCCGGCTCCTCATAGGGGGACTTCCTCTTGGGGGCGGGCTCCTGGGCCATCTCCTCCTCGGCCTGCTGAGTGGCCCTCTCCACCAGGTCCTGGGAGGGAACGGCCACCGCCTCCACCTGCTCCTCGTGCATCTCGCGGACCTTGACCTTCGGGGCGCGGTATCCGCGCCGGCCGCGGAAGGAGTCCGAGTAGGCCATCAGCCTCCTGGCCGTGTAGATGCCCACCCGCATGTTGTGCATTATCCCGATGACCGACCTCTGGTCCTCGGGGAGGGACATGACCTGGCGCAGCAGCTTCTCCGTCTCCGCGTCGGGCTTGTCGGCGGCGAACTCCATGTGGTTCACGGCCTCGATGTAGGACAGCACCTTCTTGGCGCCCTTGACGTCCACGCCCGGGAGGTATGCCTTGACGTCTGCCAGGTTCAGGCCGTGCTGCGAGACGAAGGGGTTGCTGTAGGCCTCCAGGAGCACCACGCGGGAGGCGTCCTCGTACTCGCCCATCTCCCCCTTGGAAAGGGAGGCGATGCTCACCGGCTCCCTCTCCTCCAGGAAGGCGAAGACGTCGTCCAGCTCCCCATAGGGAATGCCGCACTCCCGGAAGGCCTCCTCCTTGTCGATCTCCGCGCCCCGGCGGAACTCCACCTCCAGCACCTTCTCCGCGTACTTGGCCACCATCTCCCCGCGCTTGCGCTCGTCGGCGATGCGCAGGCCCTCCTGCGCGGACTCCATGCCCGGGTTGAGCTCCAGGGCCCTCTGGAAGGCGCGGCGCGCCTGGTCCTGCGAGTCCATGCGCAGCAGCACCATTCCCTTTCCATTCCAGGCGAAGGGGTCGGAGCCGTCCAGGCCGATGGCCGAATCATAGGACTTGAGGGCCTCGTCGTCCCGGCCCAGCTTCTCCATGATGGTGGCCCGGGCGATCCAGCCCTTCCTGTTGTTGGGGTCGATCTTCAGCGCTTGCTCGATGGATTGGGAGGCCTTCTCGAACTCCCCCATCTTCACCTGCGCACCGCCCAGGCGCGCCCATATCCCTCCGTCCTTGGGGTCGATGGCCAGGGCCTTCTCGTAGCAGGCGGCGGCGTCCTGGGGCCTCTGCAGCTCCTCCAGCGCCCGGCCCTTGGAGCTGTACACCACCGCGTCCTCCAGGCCCACGTCGGTGGCCCGGTCGAAGCACTGCACGCTCTGCGCGTACTGCCCGAGCTTGAGCATGGCCAGCCCCTTGTACTTCCATATCTGGCCGTCGCGGTGGTCCAGCGAGAGGGCCTTGTCGAAGGCGGCCACCGCCTCGTCGTAGCGCTCCAGGGAAGCGAGCGCCCGCCCCTTGTCGGAATGGAACTGCGCCACCTCCGGGGACATGGCGATGCACCGATCGAAGATCTCCAGCGCGGCGGTGTAATCGTGCTGCAGAAGATGCGCGCGGCCCATGTTGTCCAGGATGCGCGCGTCGCCCGTGTCCAGGTTGTATGCGGACTCGAAGGCCTGCACAGCCTCCGAATACCTTCCCAGCGAGACCAGCGCCAGCCCCTTCTTGTTCCATAGCACCTTGTCAGCGTCGTCGATGGCCAGGGCGGAATCGTAGGCCTGGACGGCCTCCTCGGTGCGGCCCAGCTTGTCCAGGGCGATGGCCCTGTCCGCCAGGGCGGCGCGGTTGTTGGGGTCGGCCTTGAGTATCTCGTCGCAGATCTGCGCCACCTGCTCCGGCGAGCCCTGGCCCATTATCACGGCCTTCTTCAGCTCCAGGACGTTGACGTTGTCCGGCTCGAGCTCCAGGGCCCGGTCGAACGATTTGAGCGCGTCGTCGGGCAGGTTGAGCTTCTGCTCGGAGATGCCCCGGTCCACCCAGGCCTTGGAGTTGCGGGGGTCGAGCTTGACTATCTTCTCCGACACCTTGATTATCTCCTCGTAGCGGCCCATCTGCTTGAGGCCTTCCTTCTTGGCCTCCAGGACGTCCACGTCCTTGGGGCTCAGCTCCAGGGCGGCATCGAAGGCCACCACCGCCTCGTCGTACCGGCCCATCTTGGAGAGCGCCTGCCCCTTCCTCACCAGCAGGAAATGGTTCTTGGCGTCCATGGTCAGGGCCTGGTCGTAGCACTTGAGGGCCTCCTCGCAGCGGTCCAGGCTCTCCAGGGCCACGCCCTTGGAGGCCAGTAGGTTCTTGTCGGCAGGGTCGGTCTGCAGCGCCTGGTCATAGGCGGCCAGGGCCTCTTCGTAGCGATGCGCCCCCTCCAGTGCCAGGCCCTTGGAGTAGAGCAGTCGCTTGTCCCCGGGGGAGAGCTCGCAGGCCTTGGAGAAGGCCTCCACGGCCTCCTCGGAGCGGCCCAGGGAGAAGAGGCTGTCGCCCCTTACGCGCCAGAAGATGACGTTCTCAGGGAACCTCCCCGTCCCTTCGGTGGAGCGCTCCAGGGACGCCTGGTAGTCCTCCTTGGTGTAATAGGCGATGCTCAGGTCGGCCAGGATCTCCACGTCGTCCGGCCACTTGTCCAGCAGGGCGCGATAGACCTCGATGGCCTCGTCCCTGCGGCCCAGCCGGTCCAGGGCGATGGCCTTGTCCTCCAGCGCCTCCTTGTTCCCCGGGTTGATGGCCAGGATGCGCTCGCAGCTGCGCAGCACCTCCTTGTCGTCCCCCAGGTGCTTGTAGGCCTCCTTGACGGTGATGGCCGCGCTCTCCCTCTCAGGCTGGATCTTCAGCGACTTCTCCAGGGGCTTGACGGCCTTCTCGTACTCTGCCTTGAGGAAGTGGGCCATGCCCAGGTCGAAGAGGGTGTTGGAGTCCTCGGAATGGTGGGCCACGGTCTGGCTGGCCACGGCGATGACGTCGTCATGCCTGCCCAGCTCCTTGAGTGCCGCCCGCTTGCGCTCCAGCAGGTCGCGGTCGTTGGGATGCTTGGCCAGGGCGTCGTCTATGGACGCCAGGGCGTCCTCGTAGCGCTCCAGCTTCATGAGCGCGCCGATCATTATGGTCTCAGTGAGCAGGTCGTC
>JALOTM010000069.1 GCA_025457905.1 Methanomassiliicoccales archaeon | reverse complement strand
TCACGGTGCGGTTGAGCGCCTTGAGCTCGATGTTGACGGCCACCGATGAGGTCAGGGGCTCGAAGGACTTGAGATAGGCGGCGTAGCCGTACTCCTCGACCGCCATGTAGTAGGCTTTTCCGGGCACCAGCTGGAACTCGTAGCTTCCACCGATGCCGCTGAGGGTGGAGACGCTCCTTCCATCGGCGTCGCTCACTGCTATCCTCACGCCCTCCAGCCCCTCGCCGCTGTCCTTGATGCCGTCGCCGTCGGCGTCGTACCAGATGTTGCCGGACACCTTCGCCGAGGTGACGAGGACCACGGTCAGGGTCCCTGAGGAGGTGATGGTCACATCGCTCCAGTGCGCCCCTCCCTGCTCTCCGTTCTGCAGGAAGTAGACGTCATTGGGGAGGATGGCTCGGAACTGCCCGGTCTCATTGGTCAGGGCCGTCCATGTCGCCCCTGTGGTGCGCGACTGGAAGCGCATGGTCAGCGCGTCCAAGTAGGAGGTCCCCTGGGCCTTGCCCTGGACGTAGCTGGCCGGTACCAGGAGGGGATTGTAGACGGTCGTGCCCGCGCCCAGCTGCACCAGGCTCAGGACGGCCAGGTCCCTGCCTTCCGAGACGAAGGCCGAATAGATGTTGTAGGTCCCCGCCGGGACGTCCACGGAGTAATAGCCCGCTCGGTCAGCCCGTACGGTGATGCTCAGGTCGTCGCTCTTGAGGGTGATGGTGGCGTTGGCCGCTACCCTCCCGGTGGAGAGCCAGGCCTGTCCGGAGAGGTGGGCGGCGTCCTGGACCGTTAGGTCCTTGGCCACCGTCTCGCCGTCGCTGAGCAGGATGTCCAGCGGGCCGAAGGTGGTGCCGCTCACGCCCGAGCTCACCTCGTACTCCCCATAGACCAAGGACCCGAAGACGAAGTTGCCGGTGCTGTCAATCAGCGCCGAGCTGACCGTGCCGTTCACCTTGTCGGACAGGAGGACCTCGAACCCTGTGGCCCGGGTCCCGTCCATGTAGGAGACCGTGCCAGTGATGGCGGCCGGTATTATCCCTATGTCCACGGTGGTGTCCGCCAGGGGCAATATCTGCGTCTCGATCGGGGTCGTTGGATGACCTTCCACGATGGCATAGACATCGACCTTGATGGCCGGCATGTTGCTGATGGTGTAGCCATTGGAGCTGGTCGTGGCCTGTATCTCGAAGCTCAGGTCCTCGCTCTCCGCCACCACGGTGGCGCCCACGATCAGCTCGTCGACCGAGGAGTCGAAAGAGCCGTCGCCGTCCACGTCCCAATAGACCTTGCCCTTGAGGTCGGAGCTGGTGATGGTGATGTCACCGTCGATGGTGTAGTCGGCCTGCCTCATGGCCTGGGCGTAGGTGACGAAGAATTCGGTGCGGTCTAGCTCTGTGGCGTACAGGAGCCTCTTGTCCAGGGTACCGACCGAGTAGACGAGCTCCACGTCCCCGAAGGGCGCGATCACGCTGTAGTGGCCGTTCTCGTCGGTCTTCACGTAGTCATGCGGGATGCCGTACTCATCGAGCACGGTGACCCAGACGTTGGGGTAGGGAAGGCCGGACTCGGTCTTGACCTGGCCCTGGATCAAGGCTCCATCGTAGTACTGCACGAAGACCGTGCCCTGGGTGAGCCCATAGGCGGACGTGTCCACCACGCCCATGGCCTCCCCATTGGCTATGAGCTCCTTCAGGACCAGCGCCTCATCGTAGGATATGGCCCTCCAAGCATCGCTGTGGTTGGCCACTTGGTCCTCGGGGAAGGGGTTGTAGTAGGCGGTGCGATAGACCATGCGGAAGTGGGTCTGGTTCCAGCCCTGCATCGGGGGAAGGCTGGCCAGGGAGCCGGAGATTCCCGGGATCCCCTGCTCCGTGTAGCCGATGTCATAGGGCCCATAGCCCATGAACGCCCGGTAGAGCATGGTCTCGTAGAAGGCCGCGGTGTAGACGATCTCATAGTCGATGACCGTCATGTCCGAGGTCACGTCCCCCACCAGTACGGTCTGCTGCTGGCCGTTGTAGATGACCACCGCGTATATCTCATAGAACTCCACCGGCGCATTGCTGGCATCGTCTATGACGTGGTCAGACAGCTTGGCCGGGGCATAGAAGATGTTGTAGCCTGTGGCCGAGAACGGGAACAGGCGGGAGTCGATGGCGAAATAGCCGATGTCGCTGCCGGTGATGGCCCGTATCTCGTTGTAGAGGGAGGCGCACTCGCTCTCCCCGATCTCGGCTATCTGCACGCGGGCGGCGACGTATTTGGCGTTCGCCGCCGAGAGGTCGGTGCTGAAGTTGCCGTAGACCTCCGGGTTGTCCAAGACCACGGGCACGTACTTCGACGGGTTGTGCAGTATGTCCCGGACCGCCGCGGCGTCCACGCCGTGCACGGTGAGCGCGTTGGATACCGGCGAGCCCTCGCTGACGTCCTGGTACTCGATGCACCGGGTGATCAGCATGGCGATGGCCTGGGTCTCGTCGGTGCAGGTGATGTAGTTCCCGGCGAACTGGTAGCCGTTCTGGAAGTTATCGGCCACGGTGGGGTGCTGCCCCTCCTGTATGGCCTCGAACCCGTAGTCCCACCATGACAGGAAGGCCGGCCTTTCGGTCACGGGCAGGTTGTTGTTCTGCGTGCTGTACCAGCTCCAGGCCGCTGGCCAGTACTGAGTCGGCAGGGGCAGGCTGAAGCCGAAGGCCCCGAAGTACCATTCCGTGCCGTTGATGGAGTCGTAGTCCGAAGGCCTCAGCGCCGATGGCATGGCGTTGTAGACCTGCAGGTCGTACTGCTTCTTGTACTCCGAGGGTATTCCCGCGTCCACCGCCGCCCAGGCGTTGGGCACGAGTACCAGCATGAACAGGAAGAACACCGCCATCACGTACTTCACGCGGAAGACGCTCTTGAACCAGGGCCAGGGCGAGCGCCAAGGCCGGGTGGGGTTCTCCAATCCTCTGGGATAGTCCCGGAACTTGACCGCGTCGATGACCAGGACCAGAATCCAGCCTGCCATGATGGCGAAGGCGGGGGCGGCGTTGAACAGGAACCTCCCTGCGGAGGCGGCCATGAAGACAGCGGTGCCGGTCCAGACGACCAGGAACACGAAGTAGGGGGAGAGGTTCTTGCGGATCTTGGTCACAGCGTACCCGATCCCGACCAGGGAGAGCCAGAAGGTAACTATCCCGAAGGACATGGCCAAGGTCGAGAAGTTGGGGGCCTGCGCCTCGGAGATGGTGGAATAGAGCTTGCTCTTGACCAGGTAGCCCTGCCCGGTGATGATGGCGTCGAAGAGGTTGGGCGCCACGTAGAACAGGGCCGCGAGCGCCACGGCCACCAATATCAGGAAGGAAGGGACCACCAAGGTCCAGGGCAGGTCGCGGGTGCTCACGAATATCGCACCGACCAACATCATGCCCAGGAAGAGCAGGAGGGGAACGTCGTACCAGGTGCCCCAGTAGTCCATGGTCCAGTAGAGGGGGGCTGCGAGCAAGAAGGCCAGGCCTAGCATCACCAGCACGCTCATCATGACCCCCATCGAGTCCACGTTGCGGAAGCGGTTGATGAAGACCTGCAGAAGGAAGTAGACCAGGACGATGATCAGGATGTACATGTACCCGGTCCAGATGAAGGCCACGGCGGCCACGCACACCCCGCCCAGGGCGGCGTAAATGAGCGAGACCTGGTTCATCTGGAAGTACGACCTCAGGCCCGCGGAAACGGCCTTGGGCTCCTTCCATTTGGATACCCAGCGGTCGCCAGTGATGGCTTTGAGGCTCTTGAGCAGGAAGTAGAACCCGAACACCACGAAGAACAGGATCATGGCATCGTGGTCCGCCTGGGACGCCACCGACCTCTCGATGTGCCCAGCGGTGAGGGCGAACAGGAAGGCCGCCACTAGGCCGGCTTTGCGGTTGAAGGCCTCGCGGCCTATCAGGTAGACAGGGATGCAGGTGAGGGCGCCCCAGAAGGCGGTGGCCCCTATCAGGACCAGGTTGGCGCTGTCCGAGACCGCGTCGCCCGAGATCCCGGACCAGACCATGCCCGTGACGGCGACGGACCAGTCGAACAGGGGCGGGCGGGGGTTCCTCATTTCCCACGGATAGTTGAGCAGTGGGTCCATGTAGAGGTGCTTCCCCGTTTGGGAGACGTAGTCGATGACTCTCGCGTGGTAATAGGAATCGGACCCTCCGGAATAGAGGTATCCGTTGTCGACAGATGGGCCCCACACAAAATAGCTCCGAACGAAGAAGGCCAGCAATACCACGAGGACGAGTATGACCGCCGTACGCCAATTGCGGCTGAGCCAGGAATCACTGCCCTTGCCCAGCGAGCTTAGAAAATTGAGGCGGCTCTTTCCGGTGGGGTCGCCTGACCCTCCCTCCTTAGATGCCATCAGCTATCTCCTATAGGATTTGACAACTGATTACAAATCCACTATAAATACGTTCTTTCCCCAGACAGGCAAAAAAAAGCATTCTGGCTCTCATACGGATAAACGCTTTTTCAACCCTTCAAAGCGCCTCCCGGGCCTGCCTCGCGTAGCGTATCGCTGCGGCGCGCGGGTCCCGGTCCCCATAGATGCCCCTTCCGACGATGATGTAGTCCGCGCCGTTCCTGAGGGCGTCCGCGGCGCTGCCTCCCTGCGCCCCCACCCCCGGGGAGAGGATCAGCCTGCCCCCGATGAGGGAGCGGATGTGGGCGATGCGCTCTGGCCTGGTGGCCGGCGCGATCACCCCCGTGGCCCCGGCCTCCACCGCCACCCGGGCCAGCTGGTCGGCGGCGGGGGCGGTGAACTCCTTGCCCCCGGGGTGGCTCATCTCCGTGACCACGAACACCTCCTTCCCCTTGGCCTCTTCCACGACCGCCTGGACCGAATCGCGGCCGGTGATGGCGTGGACGTTATTGCCTGACGCCCCGTGATGGAAGGCACTCTCGGCGATGAGGCGGTTGGTGTTGGGTATGTCCGCCACCTTGAAGTCGCACACCACCGGGGCCAGCTCGGCCAAGTAGGTGATGACCTTAGGCCCTCCGGCCAGCACCAGGGGCCAATTGACCTTGATGGCGTCCAGCTGATCGGCCGCCGCCTCGGCCACGGCCATCGCCCTGGCGACATCGGTCTCGTCCAGTGCCAGAATGAGACGGGTCTGCTTCCTCATGGGACCTGTATGAAGAAGGCCTAGCCCCGATAAAAAGCATGCCTCGCCCGAACCTAGCAAAGATTGAAGAGGAGGCCCCGCCGTGGCTGTGCGGATGAGCGCACCTCGTATCAAGGACATGGAGGCGGGCTCTGCCTACACCCGTTCGCTGCCCAAAGGATGCCAGCTATGCCGCCGGGGCGCCAAGATGGTGCTCTTGGTCACGGGCGTTTGCCGGAGCGGCTGCTACTATTGCCCCTTGTCAAGGGAGAAGAAGGGGAGGGAGGTCGTCTTCGCGGACGAGATGAGGGCCCGCTCGGACGAGGACGTGCTCTCCGAGGCGCGCTCCATCGGGGCCAGAGGGACGGGCGTTACCGGCGGGGACCCCCTGGTTATGAGCACGAAACTTCTTCGGGGTTATATTGAACCCATTCTCTCTGCCAATCTGCCTAATCTGCAAACGATAAGGATCGGGACGAAGGCATTCTCATACTGGCCATACCGATTCCTGACCGATCGGGATTCAGACGAATTAATCCTATTATTTGAGAAAATTGTTTCTGCAGGTATCAATCTTGCCATCATGGCACACTTCAATCATCCAGTAGAATTGTCAACGGAAGCAGTGCAGAAAGCCATCCGGATCGTCCGTTCAACAGGTGCACAAATCAGGACACAATCACCTATATTACGACATATCAACGATTCTCCCGGGATCTGGGCTGAACTATGGCGCAAACAGGTTAATCTCAATTGCATTCCTTATTATATGTTTATTGCA
>JALOTM010000068.1 GCA_025457905.1 Methanomassiliicoccales archaeon | reverse complement strand
CAGCCGGAACCGCAGCCACCTCTGCCTCGAGGGGGAGGCCCTCTCCGCCGACGGGAGGACCATCATCTTCTACTTGGCGGACGTGAGCTCCCAGGTGGTATCGGACCTCTCGCATTCAACGGACAACGTCCTTTGGCGGGACCTGACCCCAGAGTCCAGGGAGAGGCGGCAGAAGGACCTGGCCCGGGAGATGACCTTCCGGCTGATCTCGCGCATGCTGGTGGACAGGATGAGCGACAGCGAGGCGGCGGTTGCGCAGAACCGCTTCCGCTCGCAGGGCCGCAGGAGGATGAGGATGTCATGAGCCAGCTCATTGACCGCTTGGCCATGAGGATCGACCTCCAGGAGATCGACGGCGATGCCAGGCGAGTGGAGGAGGCCAACCGGCGCTTCTACGGCCCGGATTGAGACTGCAGCTGCACGGACATCTCCCCGTTGGCCTTGAGAAGGAAGGTGGCCAGGGCAACGACCTCCGGCCTCGCGGCCGGAAATTTCGATACCTGGACGATAGGCCTGTCCCGGTCTCCCTTGGCCACGCGCAAATGCATGGAGCAGGCGCTCCTCACGGCAGTGACCGCAGGATGCTCGCAACCCGTGGCCAGGATGACCACCTTACCGGAGGTGGTGAGCTTGCGCAGGAAGGGCCAAATGCCCAAGGCCTCCAGGTCCCCCATGCCCGGCTCGAGGAAGTCCGTCATCTGGTTAATCACCAGGGTGTCGTTCCCGTAAAGCTGGGGTGCGCCAGTCAGCTTCTCGAGGAGGGGCGCCTTCGGCTCCTTGGTGCCGCGGATGATAGGGAAGACCGGGACCACCAGCAGGCGCATGTCCTTCATGGCCCGTGACATGCTGGCAGGGTCCGGGAGCATGGAATCCAGGACCTCCCTGAGCTCCCGGCGGGTGGAGACGTAGGTGAGGGTGCGCTTCTCCCCCAGGAGGGCGTTCGCCAATTCGTCGGCGACCTTGTTCACGGGCAAGGGGTCCGGTCCTTCGACCAGGACCAGACTGCCCGGCGCTATGATGTGGACCGTCGACGGCTCCTCCTGGGCCCTATCGTGGGCCAGCGCCGGTCCGGACTGGTCGAGGCCCAGCTTCCCGAGCAGCGACTCCATGTCCTGCTCCTGCGAGAAGTCGATCACGCTGGCGGGGCCTGCGTCCGGCGCTGCCGAAGCACGGGGGAGCGCTGGCCGCAAGTCGACCACGCTCCCATCCTGGGCCTTCTTGAGCTTGATCCGGACCGTGGGAAGGAAGCGGGAGCGGGCGAATAGCAGGATGTCCCCGCCGCCCTCTTGGGCGAGCAGGAAGGGCAGCCTAGGCGCCACCTCCTCGATCTCCTTCATGATGCCGGCCACCTCGGTCAAGTGCGAGGGGCCGTCGCCTTCTGGCTCGGCGCCTATAAGGGTGAGCTCCGGCGATCCCTCCGATGGCTCGGATGAGCCATCCTCCCCTTGCTCGGGGACCTGCAGGTCCAGGCCCTCCAGGTCTATGCCCAGCTCCTCCGCGGAGAAGGGAGGCTCATCAGGATCCTGGCCATCGGCGGCGAGGGCCAGATTGGACATGACCGCCAAGGGCTCGGCCTTGGACATCGATTCGCGCCCTGAGGCCCTCCCCCTCAGGGTCTTGCCCGTCCTGAGACCTACCACGTTACAGAGCTAGGCGCGGGGGGCTTTAAGTGGATGTCCCTCAGGTTATCATGCTGGATAATGATGGCGCTCAAGGCGGCTGGGCGGCCAGCCGCGGAGCCTTGCACTTCCAGCACTCCTTCCATTTGTTCACGTTCATGGCCCCGCAGTCCGCGCAGCGCCACGTCCCCGCTTGCTCGAATGGCGCACAAAGGGCGCATTCGGGGTTCTTCTCGTCCTTGACCCTCTCGACCATACTACTCTAGGTCTAACGAATAGCGCCCCCGATGCTTGACTCTTGCGCTGAAAAGGCTCAGCGCTCGATGCCGTCCCTGGCGAGGACCCCCTTCTGATAGTAGTGCTTGACGCATCGCATCTCCGTCACCAGATCCGCCATCTCCACGAACGAGGGAGGGGCGTACCTTCCGGTCAGCACCACCTCCACACCAGGAGCCCGGGAGCGCAACGCGCCCAGCACCTCGGCCTCGGTCACCAGCCCCCACCGCACCGCCACGTTGACCTCGTCCAGGACCACCAGGTCCCAGTCCCCCGAGCTCATGGCCTGCGCCGCCATGGCCAGCCCCTCATGCGCCTTGGCCACGTCCGCTGGCGATGGCGCATCGGCGTGGATGAGGCAGTCCAGGCCCATGGGCCTGACCTCGAGTCCGCCGAGCTCCCGTGAGGCCCATTGCTCCCCATAGGCGCCATCGGTCTTCATGAACTGGACCATCAGGACCCGGCAGCCCCGGCCAGATGCCCTCATTGCCAGGCCCAGGGCCGAGGTGGTCTTTCCCTTCCCGTCGCCGGTATAGACGTGCACCAACCCGAATCCCTCCTTGGCCATGCCCAGGCCATGGGCTCGCTCGGATAAAGCCGTGTCGCGGACGGAGAGGGCCCGGCCGATATTCGGCGGGTGGCGCATGGACACGACTGCCTTTTCGCAGCACCGCCCTAGGGCGGTATCGTTTATATAATCAAGCGCACGAATGCTGTCATCATGCCCGCATATGAGGCGAGGATCAGACTAATCCACGATTGCTTCTACAGCCGTCTGACGCAGAGCTATCCCCAGGCGACCATAGCCATGTGGTGCAACGGCTCTTCCCACGTCTTCGAGGTGAGCTGCCCTGACCCGGACACCCTGGACGAGGTGGAGGCGTCATTGATGCGCCAGGAAATGGGGGGCTCTTCCATCAGGGAAGGGAGCGTCCTGCGAATCGTGGCCCAACGGTGCGATTGCCCCATGGGTGCCTCCAGCGCCATCGACGGCGCCGGCGCATGGACGGAGGAGCCGGTGATCTACAAAGGAGGGTGGGAGCACTATCGCGTCATCGCGCACCAGCGGGAGCAGATAGCCACCATGATGAGGTTGCTGAATGAAATGGGCGCAAGGGTGGAGCTGCAGTCCCTCAAGCCCCTGAAGCTGAAGGGAGTGGCCGAGGATCTGGTACTGGCATCCTCCAGCGTGCTGGCAGGTCTCACGGACAGGCAGGTCCAGGCGCTGGCCCAGGCCTGTAACCAAGGGTACTTCCAAGAGCCCTCGAGGACGGACCTTGACTCGCTGGCCAGGAGGGCGGGCCTGTCCCGGTCGACCTATGCCGAGCACTTACGGAAGGCGGAGTCCAAGCTGCTCTCCAACCTCTCGGCGATAATCCAGCTGGCGGCCGACCAGGCCTAGGAAGGCTGCGCCCCATAGCCGCAGACGCCCCTCGCGTTCAGGAAAGGCCCAAGGGACCTGTCCGAACCCTGGATGTGGTTCAGGAGCCACGAGCTCAGGAAGCGAAGGACATCTATGGACAATCCTATGCGCCCGGCCTCGTACTGCGCCCGGAACCGGGAAACGGCCCTCACGAAATCCTGGTGCTCGGATCTGTGGCGGATCAACCCAGGGTAGGAGTGAAGCGCCATGTACCTCTCCTCGGTGGAGAAATGGTAGGAGGTGTAGTCCATCATCTGCCCGATGATCGAGGCCACGGTCTCCTGCCCCGTGCCATTGATCATGGCACGATGCAGCTCGTTCAGCATGCCTATCAACGACCTGTGCTGATCGTCGATATCCTTGACGTTGCAGCTGAATTCGTCCGACCATTCCAGCAGAGGCATTCGCCTCATCACCGCCTGATGCGCTTAAACCGTTTGCGCATCTGGAATCATGGCGGATAACCAGTGCCATCAAGCCCTGAGGCTCTTCAGCAACCAGGCGATGTTCTTCCCCAGGTTCTGCATGGTGGCCACGCCCTCGGCGTCGTTGGCCGTCTCCCCGGGCTTCAGGGCGCTTATGACGTTCCAGTAGGTGGAGCCAGGGACGATCATCTCCGATATGAGGAAGAAGCGGTTGATCTCGTCGAAGGTGTTCAGGTTCCCCGCGCGGCGGCTCACGCCCACCGCCGCCCCGACCTTCCGGCGCAGCAGGTTGCCGTTCGACCGAGAGACGTAGCCCACGCGGTCCACGAAGGCCTTGGTCTGGCTGCTCATCCCTCCGAAATAGGTGGGGCTGCCGATGATGACCGCGTCGGCCCTCTTTATCATCTGGATCCAGGTGTTGACCTTATCGTCCTTGATGACGCATTTCTCGTCCTTGTTCTTCCCGCAGGCACCGCACGCCTTGCATCCGCTGATGTCCTCGATCCCCATCTGCACCAGCTCGACGTCGATGCCCTCCTTCACTAGCTCCTGAAGCACGATCTCCAGTGCCGCATGGGTGTTCCCGTGCTCCCTGGGGCTTCCGTTGAACGCGATGGCCTTCATTTGCTCGCCTCGAAGGGGGAATGCCTTCCCTATGATATCCGCTTAGCGCCTTTCATGCGTCTGCCGCGCCGAACGGAGCATGGACTGGAAGGTCCAAGAGGAGCGGACCTTAGCAGAGGGCTTTCGCATAGGCGATAGTCGTCAGGCGCGCAGCATGCTGTCCTTCGGGGGGGCATCCGTCTTCGCCATGGAGCTCAAGTCGCCAGGAGATGGCTGCCCATGGGGCAGAAGAAGGTCATGGTGACCATGGCGACCGCCGCCTGTGTCGTGATCGCCGGACATCTTTTTAGGTGGACGCGCCCGGGGGGCAAGTGCCGAAATATGTCAAGGACCTCAGGCTGGTGCGCCGCCTCACTAGGAGGGCTTGGGGGTCAAGGGCTGACCCCGCTCAGAGCACTTCGACCGGGATATCGAGCCCGAAGTCCTCTGCCAGCTTGTGCAATCGGCTCTGCACCAGGTGTACCAGGGCATCATCCACCAGCATCACGAAATCCCGCCCCTGGGACGTTTCCCTGACGCAGTTCTCCAGCGCGTTGAACGTGTAGTCAACCTTCATCCCGTTGTCATGCGCCCACTTCCGGGCCATGGTCCCATAGACGCCGATGGCCACCCCGGAAGGGCTTTCACCCTGGGACGATGGCAGCTCGCGGTGCTGGAAAGGTTGCACCACCACCTTCACCAGGCGGACCTTTCCCGTCTGGGCGCGGGCCTCCGGCACGATCTTATGGATGGCCTCCTCGACGGTCCGCGGGTAGGGGTCCAGGGACTTTCCAGTGAGATCCTTGGCCCGACGATTGAGCTCGAACAGGGTGGGTGCCACAAAGCCCAGCGAATGCACCTTGCGCTCGTCCATGAAGAAATCCTCGGGCATCCCCGAGAAGTACAGCTTCCCCTTGTGCAGCACTCTGATCTCGTCCGCCCACTCATAGGCCGTCTCCACGTCATGGGTGGACATTATGACCGTCAGGCCCTTCTGGTTCAGCTCGTCAGCAAGCTCAAGAAGCTCGTGGACCATACGCGAGTCCAGCCCTGCCGTGGGCTCGTCCATCATCAGCACCTTGGGCTTCATGGCCAGTGCTCCCGCCAAGGCCACCCTCTTCCTCTGACCGAAGGAGAGCTGCTGCGATGGCCTCGCCCTGACGTCCTGGAGGTCGACCAGGAAGAGCGCCTCGTCCACCCTGGCCTCGACCTCCTCCTTGGGGAGGCCGAGGTTCATCGGGCCGAAGGCGATGTCCTCCTCTACGGTGGTGGAGAAGATCTGGTCGTCTGGGTTCTGAAGGACCACCGAGACCTCGCTCCTCAGCCTAGCCAATTCCTTGGGACCATATTCCAGCCTTCTTCCGCCATATAGCACCTCTCCCTGCTTCGGTCGCAGGACCCCATTGAAATGGAGGAAGAGCGTGCTCTTACCAGAGCCGTTGGACCCGATGACCACGGTCTTCTTTCCCTCAGGGATGGTCAGGGATATGCCGTCGAGCGCCACCGCTCCGTTAGGGTACTTGAAGGTCAGGTCGCGCACTTCCAGAACTGGCATGGTCACTTCCGCTCACCAACCTGGGATTGCCTGGGATTTCATCAATTGGTTGGCGAGCAGGATCGTGGCCAGGGCCACGATCGGTACAATGACCCAATACGCCGTGATCCGGGCGGGAGGCCTGAAGGCAGGGAACTCCCCCTGGAAATTCCGGCAGCTGAGCGCCACCTGGGACCTCTGGAACTTGTTCCTGGTCCCTCGAAAGCCCAGCCTGCACTGCGCTGCCGTGTACAGCACCTGTAGCTGCTCGAACAGTAGGAAGGAGTAGCGGTAGACCAGGATCACCAGCTCTGTGATGTAGGCAGGGACCCGCAGCTGCCTCAGGGCGGCCGCTAGGTGCGGGATGGGCGTGGAGGTAGCGAAGAAGAGCATGACCGAAACCCCGGCCAGCGCCCGCAGGAACACCATGAGCCCTTGATGAATGCCCCCCTCCGTCAGGACCAGGTCGACCCCGAATACCCTGTATTGGAGGAGCGGTTCTCCCACCTGCGTAAGGAAGGCGATGATCACAGCCCCGAAGAGTATGATGGCCACGCCCTCCAGGAGGGCCAGGGCTATGACCTTCGGGAAGCGCAGCCGCGTGGAGATTATGAGCAGGGCCATGCCCAGGATGAACACACCGAAAGGTATCACCAGGAAGGATGAGACCAAAGAGCCGACCAGCAGGGCCAACACCAATGCGAACTTCCCCAGTGGGGGCCAATGGATCATGGGAGAGGCGTAGGCCAGCTCATCGATGGCGAACAAGCCTACATCCCCTCAGTCTTAATCCCAGTCCTCTTTCTCCTTAGATAGAGTATGCCACCGATGAGGATG
Organism: Methanomassiliicoccales archaeon; assembly: GCA_025457905.1. Classification (GTDB taxonomy): domain Archaea; phylum Thermoplasmatota; class Thermoplasmata; order Methanomassiliicoccales; family UBA472; genus JAJRAN01. The sequence continues at coordinate 2,293 of JALOTM010000068.1, read as the reverse complement.
GCCAGGCCGATGACGGCCTGCAGGGCGAACAACGCCAGCTCCAAGCCCTCGCTGGGCTCGAAGAAGCTGGTGAACCAAGGTTGGTAGCCAGGATCGATCTCCTGGATGAGCTCCATGCCCTTGTCGTCGGTGCCCATCAGCCCGATGGCCGCGTTGGCTATCACCGCCAAGGCGATGGCCGATATCGCCGCCCCAGCCAGAACGGCATTGCGCCGGCCCTTGAGGCTAGGCCTCGGCCTTTCCACCACGCCATCCAACAGGTCCGGCTTGTTCTCGGCCAGGAAATTGAAGAAGAATACCAGGAGCACCCCCTCGGCGATGGCCAGTGGGACCTGGACGATGGCAAAGACGGTGAAGAAGGCCATGAACGATGTCACGACCGAGCCATCGGATGGGTACGCCAGGGCCAGCTGGAGCGAGGTCGTTATGTAGGTGAACAGGTCAGCAAGGAAGGCGGTCATGAAGACCGAGGAGCTCATGGAGAAATGGTACCTCTGCATGACCTTGAAGGCGACATAGCCCACCATGGGGCCAGCTATGCCCATGGAGAAGATGTTCGCCCCAAGGGTGGTGAGGCCCCCGTGCGCCAGCAACAAGGCCTGGAACAGCAGCACGATGCTGGCCAGCAGCGAGGTCACGCCCACTCCATAGAAGATGGTCGACAGGCCGCTCCCCGTGGGGTGGGAGGAGGAGCCGGCCACAGAAGGAAGCTTCAGTGCGGAAAGGACGAACATGTAGGCAGCGGAGATCGCGACGGTGAGCTTCGCCTCTGGGTGCTCGGCAAAGACCTTCTTGAGCCTCAACGCCCCCCAAATGAGGAAAGGCAGGCAGAGAATGGTCCAGAAGACCGCCCATTCCAAGGGGAGAAATCCCTCCATTATATGCATTTCCTCTCACACTCCTTGCAAACACCAGTCATCCTAATGCTCCATCGGTTGACCTTCATGCCGACCTTCCTCTCCATCTCTGAGTTGCGGAGGTCGTACGGCACGCAGAACAGCCGCCCGCAGACCTCGCATTCGAAGGTGGCGTTGGAGAAGGGGTGCTTGACGAAGGCCGTCGTGTTACCCTTGGTGACCTCTGAGACGAGGCCCTCTGATTCTAGCTTGTTCAGGTTTCGATAGACCGTCCCCAGGCTTATGTTTGGCAGCCGGGCCCTGGCAGCATGATAAACCTCATCGGCGGTCATGGGACCGTGGCTGCCATAGACGATGTCCACGATGACCTTCAGCTGCTTCGTCCACCTGTTAGGCGCAGAGGACATATTGATAATGGTTATCATTTGCATTATATTAGATACTTACTCACCTCATCTTAACAAGATTATCGGTATGGCCTATGGCAACCGCTTTATACTTGAGACTGCAATCCTCGGTATTACGGAAAAGAATATCGTGTTATTGGAGGGTGTGGATTGCACATTCCAGACGGTCTAATGGCCCCAGCAGTATGGGCGCTCGGGTGGGCCCTTGCGGTGGTCTTCGTGGCCATCGCCCTGATCAAGGTTAACAAGAGGATAGATGAAAGGATGGTTCCGTTCATGGCCATCCTGGCCGCAGGGATATTCGTTGCACAGATGCTCAACTTCCCCATCGCCGGAGGGACGACCGGGCATCTGATCGGCGCCGCCCTGGCAACAGTGTTGGTCGGTCCTTGGGCCGCAATGCTCATCATCACTGTGATCCTCATCATCCAGGGCTTCATTTTCGGGGATGGAGGTATAACGGCGCTGGGTTTGAACATCCTGAACATGGCAGTGATAGGATCGCTGAGCGCCTTTGTGGTCCTAAGGATCATGCCGAAGAAGCTGGAGTACCCCGCGATCTTCATCGCCGCTTGGCTGTCCGTGTTCCTGGCCGCTACGGCGTGCGCCCTGCAGCTTGCCCTATCCTACATCATCGACCCGTCCTTCGGCATCGATGCCGCGGTCTCGATACCCGCCATGATGCTGAGCCATGCCGTAATCGGCGTCGGAGAGGGCATCATCACGGTCGGGGTCGTGGCATTCCTGGCCAAGGTGGCACCCGAGACCATGAGCATGCGCGATTCTTGGAAGAAGGAGGCCATGGCATGATAGGGCGAAAGTACCTCGTCGCCTCCTTGGTCATCCTGGTCGCCTTCTCCATAGGCCTGGTGGGTTTCTACCTGTTCTCCGCAGACAAGCCCGATGGGTTGGAGAACGTCATGGAGGAGAGCGGTATAGAGGAGGGAGAGCCCGTGTGGCAGGCCCCCTTAGACTATGGTGATTCCTACGGCAGCACCCTAATCATGGGCCTGGTAGGGTTCGCGGTGG
>JALOTM010000067.1 GCA_025457905.1 Methanomassiliicoccales archaeon | reverse complement strand
TTGCCCCCGGCGAACCCCAGCTCATGGCGCTCCAGGACGTAGGCGAGCCTGGCGATGTCGTACTGGGACATGGGCACGGACAGCCACTCGGAGAAGGCCCCGATGAGGGACACCATGACCGTGGAAGACCCCCCCAGGCCCGAGCCGGGCGGGGCGTCGCAGTGCAGGAAGAGGTCGAACCCCTGCCTCACCTCGAAGTGGTTGAGCACGGCCTTGATGAGGTCCAGGTTGCCGTCGTAGCTGAGCATGGAGCCGTTGGCCGCCCAGTTCTCGTCCTTGGACATGTCCAGGGAGCGGATGCGCATCTCCCGGTCATCGCGCGGGCGGATGGTGCAATAGGCGTGCATGTCGATGGTCGAGGAGAGTACCATGCCCCCATGCTCGTCACTGTACGGGGAGACGTCCGTCCCGCCGCCGGCGAAGCTGATGCGCAGTGGGGCCTTGCTGCGTATGAGGGTCCTGACCTCGTTCATCCTCCCTCCGTATCGCTCGGAGACTATTTACCCTGTTGGCGAGGGGACCAGCCCCGGGGCCTGAAGGAGTAGCTGCGCTTGACCCTGAGCAGCACCGGAACCGCAGCCAGCTGCATGGCCACCGAGAAGGCCACCATGGCGGCCACCGAGACGTCGTAGAGCAGGCCGATGGTCAGGCTGCCCAGGAACCAGGATATCCCGAAGGCGGCGTTGTAGTAGCCGAAGGCCGAGCCCCTGCGGCAGTAGGGGGCCATGTCCGCCACTATGGCCCTCATGGTCGACTCCTGGGCGCCGAAGCCTATGCCGTACAGCACCATGCCCAGCACGATCAGCGTCATGTCCGAGGAGAAGACCATCGGGACGAATATTGGCACCACGGCCAGGGCCGGGACCAGCAGCGCCATGCCCCTGCGGTCGTAGGCCTTCCCGAACACCAGCGCGGAGAGGGCGTCCGCGGCCATGGCCAGCGCATAGAGCAGAGGGATCCAGCTGTCCGATGCCTCCTCGTATCGGCTCATGTGCAGGGCCACCAGGGGGAAGTCGGAGTACCCCGCGGCGATGAGGGCCCCGGCCAGGACGAACAGCCAGAACGCCCTGGGGAGCTTGCGCCGGGTGTCCAGGACGGCGCACCGCCCCTCCATCTCACGGGGTTGGGGGTTCATCCGGAAGGCGATGACCAGCAGCACCACCATCGCCATCAGGGGCAGGGTGAGCAGGGCGATCCCCATCGGATAGCTGCCGCCCATGAGGAGCACCGCCATGACGATGATGGGGCCGAGCATGCCCCCCGTGGAGGACAGCGCCTCCTGCACGCCGTAGGCCCATCCTCTGCCCACTCCAGTGCTGGCATGCGAGATCATGGCGTCACGGGCCGGCCCGCGGACCGCCCTGCCCACCTTCTCGATGAGGATGAGGGTCGCGGCCATGACCCAGTCCCCCGAGAGGGCCAATAGGGGCACGACCACCAAATTGATACCGTAGCCCACGAAGACCAGGGTCCAGTACCGACCGGTTCGGTCGGTGATCACCCCGAAGGCTATCCTCAGGGTGTAGCCTATCAGCTCGCTCAGCCCGGATATGAAGGTCACGGCCACGGCGCTGGCCCCAAGCAGGGCCAGGTAGGTGCCCGTGACGCTCCTGATGCCTTCGTTGGCCATGTCGGCCATGAGGCTGACCAGGCCGAAGATGACCACGAAGGCTATGGCTATCTGCTTCTTGCCGCCGTTGTTGGACCACTTTCTCTGGCTATGGCTCATCCCATCCCCTTGTCGCCCTTCCGTTGCGGGTCCGGTCCCCGTCTCCGGGCGTTGGCGTTAGGGATTGGGCAGGGAGGTCAAAAGCCTTTTCCGGCGACATGGCCAGCAATGGAAAAACGAAGGAAGAAACGACGAACGACGCCGCCCTTATACGCAAAAGAACGGCGTTCGTCGAGGGGGGCCTAATCCTTGGGCAAAGGGTCGCAGTACCCGAAGGTCTCGCTGCTCGACAGCATCTTGATGGCCAGGTCCTTGTCCGGGGCGCGGGCGATCTCCTCGCGCACCCTCTCGTGCACCCAGGCGTACAGCCTGGCCAGACCCTCCTCCAGCGACACCTCCGGCCTCCAGCCCAGGTCCCGGTAGATGCGCGTGTTGTCCGAGTTGCGCCCGCGCACCCCCAGCGGCCCGGGGATGTGCACCAGGCGGTAGTCGGGCATGCCAGCGACATCGGCGATGATGGCGGCCATCTCGTTGATGCTGATGAGACGGTCCTGGCCCATGTTTATGGGGTCGTTTATCGAGGACTGCTGCAGCATGTGCACGCCGCGCACGCAGTCATCGATGTACAGGAAGGAGCGCGTCTGCAGGCCGTCCCCCCAGATCTCGATGTCCCGGGAGCCGGCGATCCTGGCCACGGCGAACTTGCGGCACAGGGCCGCCGGGGCCTTCTCCCGGCCGTCCTTCCATGAGCCCAACGGCCCGAAGACGTTGTGGAAACGGACGATGTGCGTGTTCATGCCGTGGTCTGAGCGGTAGTACTGGCAGAGCTTCTCCGAGGTGAGCTTCTCCCAGCCGTAGGCGTCCTGAGGGTCCGCCGGGTAGGCGTCCTCCTCCCTCAACGGGACGACATCCACGGTGGTCTGCTTGTAGTCGGGGTAGACGCAGGCCGACGAGGAGTACAGGTACTTGTGCACCTCGTGCCTCCGGGCCGCCTCCAGCATGTTGAGGTTGATGAGCAGGTTGTCGCGCAGGATGATGGAATGGTGGGTCTGGATGAATCCCATCCCTCCCATGTTGGCAGAGAGCTGGTAGACCTCCTCGGGGACGAAGGCCTTCCTCCCCTCGCCCTTCACCGCCCGCTCCGCCGCGGCCTCGGTGCGCAGGTCGCCCACGATGTACTCGTCCGCGGCCGTGCGCCCGTAGTAAGGCTCGTGGATGTCCGCCGCCCTCACCCAGTACCCCTTGTCCTTGAGGTAGCGCACCAGGTGGTGCCCGATGAATCCACCGGCGCCGGTTACCAGGGCGGTCTTGATGGGAGCGTCGCTTGCCTTTACCATGCGCCGGGCATCACCCTTTGCTTTTATGAAGGTTGCTCAGGCCGGGACCTTGGTCCAGCTGTCCTGCGATTGCGCTCCTGGATTAATCCCGCCTCCGCTGAACCATCTGGAAGGAGCCAGCACCTCTCACGGCCAATCCGTACGGCCGGAAATGCACCCGACGGAAAGCGCCGATGCGAACAACGTCCCTCCCGATGGGCACGGACCGCACTCGTTGCAGGCCGTTATCAGCCTGAACGGCTGGATGACCGCTTCCGCATCATCCCTCATTGAATGATTGCATGGGCGGTTCGTAATTTGGAAGGGTATATGTACCAATTTCAGGAGTAGCATTTCGAGTTCTCAGGTAAGAGATTGGATGTTGGAGCGCATGGGTATCCTGGACGATTTCCTCGGGCCACTTCACCAAGGGATCTGGGAGGTGATCGTCCAGAAGGAGCAGTTGGAGGGCCCCCCCGGTTCCGAGTGGAAGGAGTCCAAGGTCAACCTTCCGAGCCCCGATACGATCTCCTCATTCCGGAAGGGGAGGTATCACGCTCATGAAACCAAAACCGACTGGAGGGTGCATATGGACCTCTATGACCCCGAGCATCATCCCGTCATGCACCTGGTCGATGACGCCCCCCTTCTTCTCATGTTATCGGGTTCGGTGGAGTCCCTTTGGGTCGATGCAAAGAACACCAGGAAGATGGATTACGCGCAGCTGATGCACGAGCAGAAGGTCGCCTGGCAATTGATCCTTCTTGCCGGGATATGCCTCCTGGTCCTCGGTGGCCTGATCCTTGCGAAGCTGTTCTATGTCTTCTCCTACCTGCTGGAATATGGACTGCCCTTGGCGATCATAGGTTTCGCCATCTTCATCATCTTCCAAGGAATCAGAACGCGGCCCCTGAATGCGGTGGCCAAGAAGAATGTCATCGTGGGCGCGATCTTCATAGCCCTCGGCCTATTGGCCTTCGCCTTCCCTGCCTTCACCATCATATTGCTGATAATGCTGATCGCGATCTGGCCGATATCCAGCGCGGTCGTCTCCCTCAAGAGGGTCCGGCAAGGGAAATTGGCCACCCCTGATGGTTTCACCAAAAGGTTGGCCATAGGGGTGGGGTCCCTCATTCTGGCGGTCCTCGCCATCTTCTTCCCCGTCGACATCACACTGCTCATCCTCATCGTGGTGGCTGGAATCGTCATATTCATCGGGGTGATACTGATGATCAAGGCAATGGGAATCCGAAATGCCCTGTTGGAGCAATCGGCCATGACGGCCCCCAGTGTCCAATCCCCTTGAAATAGTACAAGGTTTCCAACCCCCCTCGACATGATAGGCGAACGGTCCAGAATTGGGCCTGGAGGGAATATCCCAGGCCTGAGGTCCTCGAGACGCTGCTCGTATCTCGGCTTGAAAGATCCCTAGGCGCTCACCCTCGCCCACGACTCCGGGACCACGTCCTTGCTCTCCATGCCCCCCCCGCTGACCCATCTGCCAGGGGCGACCACCGACTTCTCCGGGGAGGGGTTCAGCCAGGCGCCCCACCAGCTGAAGGTGCTGTTGGCGATGATGTTCCCCTTGCACCGGGACATGAGCGCCAGCTCCTCCCGGTCGCTCAGTCCGGGCGTGCCGCTCACATAGCTCATCGGCACATCGTACCTGAGGTTCTCCCTGGCCCAGGCGATGTCGTCCGAGAACACGTAGATATGGGGGTGAGCGTACCTCCGCTGCATCAGGTCCACCCCCTTCGCATAGTACTCCAGGGAGCAGGAGCCGAAGACCTTCTGGACGCCGGCGAGCGAGACGTAGTCGCCGCGGCGGACATGCAGGCTGACGGCGTCCACGGAGGAAATCTCCCTGGCCAGGGCCTGCGCCGCCGGCGACAGGGGGAACTGCGGGGTGAGCTCCTGGCGGATGCTCGCCGCGTGCCTGAGGAAGTAGCGCTCGCTCTGCCAGAAGCCGTCCAGGTAGATGTCCTCGGGCAGGGACATGGCCTTTTCGAGGGTGGCCTGCTCGAAGCCGATCATGTCCCTCCGCTCCATCAACCGGTGCATCCTCGGCCTCAGCCGGGCATCCAGGGAGAGGGCCTTGGACGAGAGGGCCTGGGCCATGGGCTTGACGCGCCCTGGGAGATGCAGCTGGGAGACGGTGAGCAGGTTCGCGCCCATCACCAGCGGGCCGATCTCCATCGGCCCTGCCGCCCTCCCCGTGGACGCGAACCCCCGGAGGCCGCAGGAATAGGGCTTGAGGTAGAAGTGGCTCAGGTCGAAGGCCACCTCCGCGCCCCGGTCCAGGGCAAGGGCCCGGGCCATCGCGTACTGGAAGAGATGGTTCCCCAGCCTTCCGCGCAGCCTGACGATTATCATGGAGTGACTGGGAATCTCCCCGTGGGCTATAAGCTTCATTCGCCTGGGGGGAGGTATTAATTAAGGAGCAGAATCTTCCAGTCGGGAGCATGATCGGGCGCAAGTCTTTCCTGGTGTTCTCGACACTAGTGGTCACCTTCGCCCTTCAGCTGGTGGGCATGCTGATGCTCACCCAGCTGTACTCGCCCGAGGTGTACGGGAGCATAACCTATGCCCTTTCCTTCGTGGCCATGTTCGATTGCCTGGCCAACCTGGGGTTCAACAGCGCGCACGTGAAGCGGATCTCCGAGGGCAAGGACCTGAGCGACTGCGTGTCCACCTTCACGGTGGTCAAGCTGGCCCTCACCTTCTCCATGGCCGCCGTGGTGCTGGTGAGCATGTACCTGTGGACGGACGTCCTGGGGAACTTCCTCAGCCCCGAGTCCCAGGCGCTGGTCATCATATTCGTGACCTACCAGGTGATGTACGACATCGTCAGCATCGCCATCCTCACCTTCAACGCCCGCATGCAGATGTCCAAGGCCTACCTTGTGAACCTTCTGGATCCGATAGCCCGTATACCCATCATCTTCATCCTGGCCTTCGCGGGCGGGG
>JALOTM010000238.1 GCA_025457905.1 Methanomassiliicoccales archaeon | reverse complement strand
CTCCTTGGTCAGGTTCTTGGTCACCTTCCGCTCCAGCCGCCTCGAGGAGCAGAACCTGCAGTCGTAGATGCAATCGGTCTCGATGTTGAAGAAGGCCTGCTCCGGTGAATGGAAGAGGATGGGCTGGACCTGCACCTTGTCCAGGAAGGCCTCTCCTTTATGCAGGAGGGCGTAGCCTCCCTCGCTCTCCACCAGCTCGAAGTCCCCGCCCTCGCGGACGATGCTCTTCTTGACCCTGTGCCCATGGAATCTGAGGGCGATGCCCGTGGTCCCTGCCCCGGGACCGGCCGTCGACCGGCTGAGCCTCACGGGGAGCTTGATCCCTGGCGCCACCTTCACCGGCCCTTCGGTCAGAAGGACGGCCTTCTTACGTGCTAGTTCGGTCATAATCGCTTCCACTTGGCGCCCTCTGCGGTGTCCTCCAGCTTGATGCCCTGGGCTGCCAGCTGGTCTCGTATCCGGTCGGCCAGATCGTACATCTTGCGCTTGCGCAGCTCCTTGCGCAGGTCGATGAGGATCTGCATCACCCCGTCCAGTTCGGAGGCGCCGGAGGGCGCGGTCGGGAGTATGCCCAGGACCCGGTCCGCATCCTCCAGGAAGGCCAGGGCCTGCCGTGCCCCCTCCTTGCTCAGCCTGCCCTCGGAGATGAGACGGTTGGCCTCTCGGGCCAGCTCGAAGATCGCGGCAATGGCCCCGCGGGAATTGAAGTCATCGTCCATCTGCTCCACGAACTCCGCGCATGCCTTCTGCACCTGGGGGCCAAGGTCCTCATTCCCCGAGGCGGTGGAGGAGGCCGACCTGAGCTCCGCATAGGAATTGTGCAGCCTCCTCAAGGAGGCCGAGGCCTCCTCCAGCGCCGCCTCGCTGTAATTGAGCGGCCCGCGGTAATGGGTGTTGAGGAGGAAGAAGCGTATCTCCTGCCTGCTGTGCCTCTCCAGCACCTGCTTGACCGTGAAGAAGTTCTTCTGGGACTTGGCCATCTTGGCATCCTGCACGTTGAGCATGCCGTTGTGCAGCCCCCTCCATGGATGTCTATGGTCTCCCCGAACATGCCCATGCACATGGCCGAGCACTCGATGTGCCATCCGGGCCGGCCCTTTCCCCAGGGGGAGTCCCAGGCGATCTCACCGGGCTTGGCCCCTTTCCAGAGCGCGAAATCCATGGGGTTGCGCTTCTCCTCCCCTGGCTCGATGCGCGCCCCCGATCTGAGCTCCTCCAGCTTCATTCCGGACAGCTTGCCGTACCCCTCCACGTCGTCCATGGAGTAGTAGACGCTCCCATCCTCCGTGCGATAGGCCCTGCCCTTGCTCTCCAAGGTCCGCACCAGCTCGATGATCTGCGGTATGTACTCGCTGGCCTTGGGGTACATGTCCGCCCGCAGGACGCCAAGCGCCTCGGCCTCCTCGAAGTAGCGGTCGATGTACATGGCGCTGAGCTGCAGAGGCGGCACGCCCTGCTCGTTGGCGCGGTTGATTATCTTGTCGTCCACGTCGGTGAAGTTGGTGGCGTGGACCACCTTGTAGCCGCGGTAGCGCAGGTATCGGGCGATCATGTCGAACACGATCATGCTCCGGGCGTGCCCCATGTGGATGTCGTCGTAGACCGTGACGCCGCAAACGTACATGGAGACCTTTCCCTCGTGTATCGGGACGAAATCCTCCTTGCGCTTGCTCAGGGTGTTGTGCACCTTCAGGGACACGCTAATACCTCGGACCATCAAACAGCGTCCGATTATTTTACCTCTGCTTCGCGAGCCGCTCCTCCAGCTCCCTGATGCGCTTCTCCATCTCCACCATGTGATGGTTCAGGTCCGAGAAGGCGTCCAGGAGGGGGTCGGGGAGCTGGTCGTGGCGCAGGTCCACCTTGACCGGCTGTCCGTCCCGGCGCACCACCTTCCCGGGTATGCCGACCACCGTGGAGTTGGGCGGGACGTCCTTTATGACGACGCTTCCCGCGCCGATCCTGGTGTTCTCTCCGATGCGGATGTCGCCCAGGATGACGGCGTGCGCCCCGATGACCACGTTGTCGCAGATGGTGGGATGCCTCTTTCTCCCCCGCTCGGCGCTCACCCCGCCCAAGGTCGCGCCCTGGAAGATGGAGACGTTCTCGCCGATCACCGAGGTCTCGCCTATGACCACCCCCGTGGCATGGTCGATGAAGAAGCCCTTGCCTATGGTGGCCCCGGGGTGGATGTCCGCCCCGGTGAGGAAGCGGGCGAAGTAGTTGATCATGCGAGCGACTGTGAAGTTGCCTTTCAAGTAGGCGTTGTGCGAGAAGCGGTGCAGGAGGATGGCGTGCAGGCCAGGGCTGAAGAGGAGCGCTTCCTTGTAGGTGCGGGCCGCCGGGTCCCTTTCCAGGACCGTCTCCACGTCCGCCTTCCAACTCTCCCGGGGGCTCATGGCCTCATTCTTTGAACAGGTCCGTGCTCAAATATCTTTCTCCGGAGTCTGGCAGCAGCACCACCATCCTCTTGCCTGGACCGAACTGCCTGGCCATCTCCAAAGCCACGTGCAAGGCTGCTCCAGAGGATATTCCGGCAAGGATGCCCTCCTTGGTGGCCAGCTCCCTGCTTGCCGCCTTGGCCTGCTCGTCCGTGGCGGTGAATATCCAATCCACCACGGTGCGGTCCAAGGTCTTGGGCACGAACCCCGCTCCGATGCCTTGGATGCCATGTGGCCCTGGACGTCCTCCGGTCAGCACGGCCGA
>JALOTM010000066.1 GCA_025457905.1 Methanomassiliicoccales archaeon | reverse complement strand
GCCGCCATGTCCCTGGCCGCGCTGCCCTCGCGAACCATGATGCTCATGCCCAGGCGGCCCTTCTCCTCCGCCTCCTCGGCGGTGGTGCACTCGTGGTCGCTGTCGGCCCCCGCGGCGATGTAGGCCATGAGGGCCGCCCCCCTTAGCCCTGGCGCGTGGCCGTCTATGCGCTTGCCCATCTCCTTGGCCACGTCCAACTTGGCCATCATCCCCGGGCGGTCGTCCAGGACCGCGCGGAAGTCCATGACCTCCCCCAGCGCCACGAACCTGTCCATGGACAGCAGCTCCCTGATGGCCTCGGCGTCCAACCTGGGGCCCTCCTCCCTCCCCGGGGCGGGGACGCAGGAAGGCGCTGTATAGAAGATGCGAAGGGGAGTGCCCTCCGCCTCCTTCAGCATGTACCTTATGCCCTCCATCCCCAGGACGTTGGCGATCTCATGGGGGTCGGAGACCACCGCGGTCGTGCCCCGGGCTAAGGCCGCCTCAGCGAACCGCGAGGGGCAGAGCAGGGAGGACTCCATGTGGACATGGGCATCGATCAGCCCCGGGAGGAGATAGCGGTCCCTCGTACCCTGTATCGACGTCATGCCGGCTATCCTGTCCTCCATGATGTGGAGGCGCACCGGGCGGATCCCGCCGCTCCGGACGTCGACGAGGTTTCCCTCCACCTCCGAACCGCCCATGGTTGATATCTCGTCATGACCATAGAAAAAAGCTTTCCCTGCGGGGACGGATTGGTACGCATGTTCCCCCGGGAGGTGCTCAACCGCCTCAAATGGGGCCCTGAGGGTGGTCTGGAGCGCGCTGTGGTCACCTACCTCCACCGGGGCGCTCCCAACGACGAGCTGTACATCCGTGGCTCGGACATCGTCGAGCTGGAGAGGTCCTTCTTCTGCACGGCGGAGTCCAAGATCCCCTACCACCGCATCCGCCGGATCGAGCTGGACGGTAACGTCCTATACGACTGCAAGAAAGAGTGACGGGAAAGGGGTTTGATCAGCGCGGCTCGTTGCAGTTGGGGCAGGTGCGCATGAACGCAGGGAACTGCACACCGCACTTCTTGCACTTCACCATGTCCGCGTGCTTCTGCTGCTCTTGGGACGCGGGCTGCGGGGGCGGCGCCTGCTGGGGCGGCGGCTGGGGCGGCGGCGCCTGTTGAGGGGGCGGGGCAGAATACTGCTGTTGCTGCTGCGGGGGAGCGGGCCCCGCCTGATAGGTCCCGGCCGGGTAAGGCTGGTAGTTGGGCTGGAACACGTCCCTGAGGCGGATGTAGGCGATCAGGAGGAGCAGCCCGGGCACGAAGCCGAAGATGATGCCCACGATCACCCAGATGATCAATTTGTCCGATGCCTCCTTGAACTTGCCCTGGTCCAGGGTGTCGAAGAAGGTGGACTTCATGAGGAACAGCAGCAGGAAGTAGACTATACCCGAGACCAGCGAGTAGCCGGCCCAGAACCAGCTGAGGGTGAAGAAGGAGATTATGCCGCTGACGATGAGCAGCAGGCCGAACAGGGCCAGCACCCACTGCGTCCACCAGGCGATCTCCCTCGATTCCACGGCCGGGGCGGGCAGCCATGGCGGCCCGGCGCTCTTGGCCATGAAGGGCATGTTGAGATTGTCAAGCTCTTGTTTCATCTCATCCCATCCTAGGAGCGGAATGAACCGCCCAGGGTTTGAAACGCGATTTCCGGTAATAAACCTTGTCCATAGGCCAGACATCCTTGCTTATTATTATCCATCGTACCATTATTATTAGGCGCTCGGCAGGAATGCACCTTTGGGGGGGGCGGGGCTGCCAGTCCTATAGATTTATATAAGGGCCGGAGGCTACAACGGCCTGAAAGCGTGAAGAGATGAAGAATAACGATTTCAAGAACCTTTATGACCAGCTGAAAACCCCTTCGGACGTTAAGCGCCTGGCCAAGGAGAGGTGCCTGGACGAGGAGCTCCTCACCGTCATCTACACACAACGCACGGTCCGGGACACGACCAAGAAGTTCTACCGGGTGCAGAGGATGGCCCCCAAGATCCTCAACGAATGGAAGGGGGGCAGGAGCATGCTCTCCCTGTCCGAGAAGTACGAGTTCCCGCCTGTGCTCATGGGGCTCATGCTCTTCCAGACCAACGGATGCTCCAAGAAGCAGTTCTGGAAGATGGTGCGCGAGCCCAAGACCATCGAGGACAGGCGCGTGCGGCGGGAGATCGAGGAGATCACCAAGGAGGACTGCATCTATTCGCCCTGGGGGACGGAGCTGCAGTACAAGCGCGGGACCTGGGGCGAGAGCCAGCTGCAAGGCTGGCTGAACGCGCACAACCTCACCTACAAGACCGAGAAGGACCTGCGAGGGGAGTTCCCCAAGACCCCTGACTGCCTCCTCGACGAGCCCATCCGGGTGAACGGCTGGGAGATCAACTGGATCGAGAGCAAGGCCTCCTTCGGGGACAAAGTGGAGATCAACAAGAACGTGAAGAAGCAGCTGGAGCCGTACACCGAGCTCTTCGGCGACGGCCTGGTCGTCTACTGGTTCGGCTTCGTGGACGAGGTGGAGAACCCCAAGGGCATCTTCATCACCGACGCCTCCCTGCTGCACATGGACTGCCAGGTGCTCAGCTCGGAGTGCAAGAGACCTTTATTATAGGAAGTAATCAATCTATCTGGCGTGCCCCTCGAGCCCATCTCCGCCAGCGACCTGGAGCGGTTCGGCTACTGCCCGCTCAGCTGGTGGCTCTCCCTCAAGGGCGGGGTCACCTCCGCCGAGCTGAGGGAGGGGGAGAGGAACCATTCCGCCATGGCCGAGGACGTGTCCAGGATCATGGAGGGCGAACGTGGCGCCAGAGGATGGTAGAGACTGGTACTGGCCTTCTCCCTGGTCGCCACGGTGCTGTCAATAGTGGGCATGTCGTTCCTGGCCTATGGCAACGCCCAGCGATGGAGCACCGTCCTCGGCGTGCTGTCGATAGTCTGGATCGTGGCGGCGCTCTTCCTGCTCCTGCGCTCCTCGTCCGCCAAGGATAAGAAGGAGAGGGACCGCACCCAGCGGATCGTCGTGGGCTTCGCCATCGTGGCCACGGTCATAGCCCTGAACGCGGTCACGCTGCTCAACGTCAACCCGGAGATGGCCTTCGTCCTGGAGATAATCGCCCTGCTCTGGCTGATCGCCGCCTCCCTGGCATTGTACAAGTCCATCGTGACCAACCGGAAGGCGCAGGAGCTGCGGAGGAAGCGCGCCATCGAGGGCGAGATAACCTATGTGGACAAGGACGGCCCCCGCCTCCTGCGCTCCGAGCGCTTCGGGCTGCAGGGAAGGCCGGACTTCATCCTGGAGATCGAGGGGGAGGCCGTGCCGGTGGAGCTCAAGACCGGGCGGACCCCCCGGGGGCCGCTTTTCTCCCACATCCTCCAGGTGGCCGCCTATTGCCTCCTGCTCGAGGAGGAGGGGAGGAAGGTATCCCACGGCATCCTGCGATACGAGGAGGCGGAGCACGAGGTGGAGTTCAACGACGACATGCGCTCCCTGGTGATCGGCAAGCTTGAGGAGATGCGCTCCATCAGGGCCAGCGGTGAGGCGCACCGCAACCACGACCGGACCGGCAAGTGCCGCTCCTGCTCCCGCCGCGAGGGCTGCCCGGAGAGGCTGGCCTGATCATTCCACGGTGACGCTCTTGGCCAGGTTCTTGGGCTTGTCGATGGAGCAGCCGCGTCTCTTGGCCGCATAGTAGGACAGGAGCTGCAGCACCACTGTTATGGGGAAGGGCGAGAACATGGGGGGCACCTCCGGCACGAGGATGACCCTGCTGGCCACCTGGGCCAGGTCCCGGTCGCCCTCGAAGCCGATGGCCAGGACGGGGGACTCGCGCGCCTGCACCTCCGCCACGTTGGCGAGCATCTTGTCGTAGGTATGGTCCTTGGGGCAGGCGGCCACGGTGGGGGTGCGGGAATCGAGCAGGGCCAGGGGGCCGTGCTTCAGCTCCCCGGCGGCGTATCCCTCGGCGTGTATGTATGATATCTCCTTCAGCTTCAGGGCCCCCTCCAGCATGGTGGGGAAGTTGAGGTTCCGTCCCAGGAAGAACACGTCCCGGGCGTCCGCGAGCATGTCCGCCGCCTCCTCCACCTTGGAAGAGCCGTCGAGCACCTTGCGGACCACCTGGGGCAGCTGCTGCATCTGCGCCCTCATGGTGCGCAGCTCGTCCACGCTCATGGCCTTGCGGGCCTGCGCCAGCCTCATGGCGATGAGGTAAAGACCCACCAGCTGGGTGATGAAGGTCTTGGTGGCCGCCACGCCGATCTCCGGGCCGGCGCGGGTGTAGAAGACCTCCTCCACCTCGCGGGTCAGCGTGCTTCCCACCACGTTGGTAATGGCCAATGTCCGGCAGCCCCGCCTCCGGGCCTCACGGGCCGCGGCCAGGGTGTCCGCGGTCTCCCCGCTCTGGGAGATGAGCACCACCAGGGGATGCTCCTTGGCCCCCGTCCCGTAGCGGTACTCCGAGGCCAGCTCCACGGCCACCGGCACCTTGGCCACCTTCTCGATGACGTACTTGCCTATCATGGCCGCGTGGTAGGAGGTGCCGCAGGCCACGATCTTGACGGAACTCGCCTCCGCGTTCCCCAGCAGGCCCCCGTTCTCCAATATCTCCAGGTTGGAGCGCAGGGTGTTGCGGATGGCCTCGGGCTGCTCGAATATCTCCTTGAGCATGAAGTGCTCGAATCCTCCCTTCTGTGCCTCCTCGGCGGACCAGCTGATGACCTCGGGCCTCCTCTGCACCGGCCTTCCCGAGGGGTCGTAGATGGTGACCTTCTCCGGGGTCATCTCCACCACCTCGTCGTCCATGATGTAGAGCACCTTGTTGGTGTAGTCAAGGAGCGCGGTCACGTCCGAGGCCAGGAAGTTCTCGCCCACGCCCAGGCCCACCACCAGGGGGTTCTCCTTCCTGGCGGCCACGATGTGCCTCGCGCCCTTCTCCACCAGGACCACGGCGTAGGTGCCCTTGACCACGGCCAGGCTCTTCACCAGAGCCTGCCTGAGGTCCCCCTCGAAGTTCCTCTCCACCAGGTGCACCAGCACCTCGGTGTCCGTCTCCGATGTGAAGCGGTGGCCCTCCGCCAGGAGCTCGCGCCTTATCTCCGCGTAGTTCTCGATTATGCCGTTATGCACCAGTGCCAAGCGGCCCTGGCAATCGGTGAAGGGGTGCGCGTTGGGCTTGGACGGTCGGCCGCAGGTGGCCCACCGGGTGTGCCCGATGCCCACGCCGCCCTCGAAGCTCGGGAGGGTGGACTCCATGACGGCTATCTCGCCCTTGTCCTTGTGCAGCTGGAGCTCCTCGCCCACGATGGCCACGCCCGCGGAGTCGTAGCCTCTGTACTCCAGCTTCTTGAGCGAACTCAAAATGACCTCGGTGGCCACCCTCGGTCCCGTGTAGCCCACTATGCCGCACATCAGACCACTATGCTCCTGTCGTTGAGGTTCCGGCTGACCACGGCCAGGTCGCCGATGCGGCAGTCCGCCCCCACGATGCAGCCGGGGGAAACCACCACGCCCGAGCCGGCGGCGGTCCTCTCGCCCATCAGGCATCCGATGCGCCGGAGATGGAAATGCTCATGCTCGACCTGGGCGGAGGCCGGGGCGGCCGGGGCCCGGAAGCCAGGGCCAAGCGATGCGCCCTCGTCGACCACGCAGTGGGAGAGGTGCGCATGGGTCGAGATGACCACGTTGTCCGTTATCAGCGATTCCTCGATGAACGATGATGAGGTCCCAGGGGTAGACGGCGTCCATCCAGCGGCCCTCGGTCTGCACGGCCTTGAGATGGATCCTCCCCAGATGCGATTGCAGGACATTGGTGATGGCCCCCTCGCCCTCGGCCACCCCCCTCTCCAGCATCTTGAATATCTCTGGCGTGAAGCTGTACATGCCCGTGGAGATTATGTTGCCCACCTTCTTCTGGGGCTTCTCCACTATGCTGGTGACGCTGTCCTTGTCGAGGCTGACCACGCCGTACTTGGAAGGCGTCTCCGAGGTGGTGACGGCCACGCTCGCCCCCTCCCCACGGTTAAGGAGGTCGGAGACGGTCTTGGAGTCGATGAGGTTGTCCCCTGCGACCACCAGGAAGCGCGAGTCCACCTGGGGGGCGGCGGCGAGGAGGGCGTGAGCCGTGCCCAGCTGCCTCTCCTGGAAGACGTAGGATATCCGGGCGCCGAAGCTCTTGCCGTCGCCGAAGTAGGACATGATCCTCTCCTTCTTGTAGCCCACCACCAGGATGACGTCCTTTACCCCGCTGCCCACCAGGGCCTTTACGACGTAGTGCAGGATGGGCTTGTTGGCGACTGGAATCATGACCTTGGGGCGGGAGTTGGTGAAGGGACGGAGCCTCGTACCCTCCCCCGCCGCGAGAACCACAGCCTTCAAAGCTTCAGGCCTCCTGGCGAACACAATTCCGTTCGTCGTAATTAAAAGTTCTCCGCTGGTTCCCCTGGATGGGGCCCACTCCCCGGAAGCCTATCCCGGAAGATAATCCAGCAAGATAATCCAGAGGGATAATCTGGGCAGATAATCAGCGCCTAACAATGACTCCCTAGGCCTTAATAAGCCTCGGGTCGAGTCCATAGACGGCCAAGCCCGAAGGTGCCCGTATGACCCAAGAGCGTGTTCTGCGCATCCCTCCTGAGGTGTTCGCGTTCTTCACCAACCCTGGAGGGCATTCCCTGATCCTACGGGGCAATGCCGGGGCCGGAAAGACCACCTTCGCGCTCCAGATCATAGAGGACCTGGCGGCGGTGGAGAAGAGCTACTACTTCCCCACCCGGGTCTCGGACGGGTCCCTGTTCACTCAGTTCCCATGGCTCAAGGACAAGATGGGCGAGCTGCGCCTGCCGCCGGCGGGGGCCGGCACCATGCGCGACAACGGCAACGGCGAGTTGGTGGAGATGCACCGCGAGGGCCTGGCGGCCCTCAAGGGCATAACCCCTACCAGGATGTCCAGCGGCAAGGGCACCATGCATGTGGCCATCGGTAAGGACCTGGCCGAGATCGAGCTGATCTACGATGTCATCGAGGACCGCATGCCCGAGCGAATCTTGCTGGTCGTGGACAGCCTGGACGCCCTCGCGGAGAGGAACGGCGTGAGCTGTGTCAGGCTGCTAACCTCCATCCAGAAGGACGTGGTCGAGGGCTACGGCTCGAACGTCCTCTACGTCCTGGAGAGCCCCGAGCCCATGCTCGACTACCTAGGGGACGGCGTGATCAAGGTCGCCCTGGGCGAGCACCAGGGCAGGCGCGTCCGGGAGATCGAGATCCTCAAGCTGCGGGGCACCGAGATCCAGCAGCCCAAGTACCTCTGCACCCTCAAGGGCGGCAAGCTGCGCTCCTTCAGCCACGGATGGGAGCGGCAGCTGGCTCCCAGCAAGGCCTGGAGCGCCCTGCCCGACCAGGAGGGGAGGCTCTCCACGGGCGTCCGCGACCTGGACCAGCTTCTCCTAGGCGGCCTGGAGAAGGGCACGGTGGCCATGGTTGAGCTGGGCACGGGAGTGCCCATGTCCCTGGCGGGGACGCTGGAGTCGGCCCTGGTGGCCAACTACCTGGCCCACGGCCGGGGCGTGCTGTGGATGCCGTTGCGCAAGGCCAGCGCGGAGAGCGCCCGAGGACGGCTGGCGCCCATGGTTCCCAAGGAGCAGCTGGACCGGCTGCTGAGGATCCCGGAGTTGGCCAAGAACATGGGCTCGGGGGGCGGACAGAGCGTGATGCCCATAGAGGGCTCGCACGCCGGCTCGGACCTGAAGTGGCAGAACGTCTCCTGCTCGCTGCAGGCCGCGGCGCAGCCCTACCTGTCATTGCTGGGATTCGACACCTTGGAGTCCATCTACGGACCGGGGGTCATGGAGCAGCTCATCGACCACCTGGCGGCCATGAGGAGGAACAAGGGCGTGTTCGTCGGCCTGGT
>JALOTM010000065.1 GCA_025457905.1 Methanomassiliicoccales archaeon | reverse complement strand
GGCCTGGCCCTGCATCTGTGGGGGGACGAGAGGCTCCCGCGCCGGGCCTTCCTCTGGCGGCTGGTGGACGAGGTGGGGCCGCTGGACCTCAAGGGGGAGATGTGGGCCAGGGCCAGCGTGCGCATTGGCAACCTCTACTCGCTGATGGTGCTGGCAGTGTCCGAGCTGCCCGTCGACGACTCGTGGCGGGCCGACTTCACTAAGGACAGCGCCTCCTCGGCGCTCTCCCTCTACTCGCGGGCCAAGGAGCACCGCCCCCTTTGGAGGGTGGCGCAGTCCAACACCGCCATGCTCAGGGCCTGGATGGGCAGGACCGAGGAGTCGCTGCGAATCCTGGACGAGCTGGCGTCCTTCCGTGTGGACAAGGAGACCATGCCCTTCTCGCTCAAGCGGGCCATGGTCCTGTGCGACGCAGGGCGCCGCGATGATTGCCTGGAGGAGCTGGCACGGATACCGGAGGAGCTGATGGACGCCCGGGCCAAGAGGTTCAGGGCGCAGCTGGAGGCGTTAAGATGACCGACGAGGACCTGGAGGCCCGATTGGACGCGCGCTTGGTGCGCACCATCAAGGAGATGGGTCCAGAGGCCTACAGGGCCCTCATGGGCCAGCTGCTGGAGCGCATGGGCCTCAAGGTCACCGCCGCCGTCCTGACCGACGACGTGGCCTTCCTCGAGGGGGAGCGGGAGGGGGCCAAGTACCTGGTCATGGCCACGAGGAGGCCGGAGCACGCCTCCGAGGAGGGGGTGCGCATCGCCAAGGAGAAGGCCTCGGCCGAGGGCCGCGCGCCCGTGCTGATATTGGCGCATCCGGTCGACGACAGGACGGCGGACCTGGCGGCCAAGGAGGAGGTCTCCCTGGCGGACCGGGATAAGCTCACCTTGCTCATCAGGAGGTACGAGCTCTGGCATCAGCTCACCAAGGACGCCGACCAGGTCATCCTGGAGAGGGAGGGGAGCCGTGCGCTGCCCTCCGCGGTGCCCTTCGACACGCTCATCCAGAAGGCGGACGAGGACCTCAGGGCCGGCCGCAGCCGGGAGGCACTGGAGAGCCTGGACGCGGCCGTGGCTCTGAAGTCGGAGCATGACGTGGCCTGGAGGATGAAGGCCAACGCCCACTACGACCTGGGGGAGTGGGACGAGGCCTTGGAGGCGGTGGGCCAGGCGCTGAGGATCAGGTCCGATGACCCCACCACCTGGTTCATGGCCGGGGTGGTGCTCCACCAGCTGGGGAAGCTGGACCAGGAGCTCAAGGCATACGATCAGGCGCTCCGGTACGCCCGGAGGCTGCATCCCGCCCTGCTCAACAAGGGCGCCACTCAGTTCGCGCTGGGCCTGAGGGAGGAGGCGCTGGGGACCTTCGAGGAGATGCTCCGCTACTACCCCCGGGACCCCCAGGCGCTGGGCAACCGCGCCTTGGTCCTCAGGTCCCTGGGCCGGGACCAGGAGGCACTGGAGGCCTACGAGGCCCTGGCCTCGCTGCATCCCGAGGACGCGGCCGCCCTGACGGGCAAGGCCTCCACGCTCTCGGACATGGGCCATCTGCTGGAGGCCGTGGACGCCTGGAAGGAGGCGGTGGCCGCCGACCGCAAGCGCGCCGACCTCTGGCTGAGGCTGGCGCAGGCCGAGAAGGCCGCGGGGATGCTGGACGAGGCCAAGAGGAGCTACCAGGTGGCGGAGAGCCTGGACATCGGCCTGGAGGAGGCCAAGCAGGGCGAGCAGAGCGCCGAGGCGGCGCTCTCCGCCTTCCAGCCGCCCTTGGACCAGGCCAGCCCGAGGGAGGATGGGCTGGCCCAGAAGTACGTGGACGCGGCCCTGCTGCTGCAGGCGCTGGGCCGCTTCGAGGAGGCCCTGAGGGAGGCGGACCGGGCCCTGGAGATCGAGCCGCGCAGCGCCGCCGCGGCCCTGCGCAAGGCGAGCATATTGATGGACATGGGCCGCCTGGAGGAGGCTGTGCCGCCGCTCACCTCGGCCCTCAAGGGATCGCCCGCCCCAGCGGACGCCGCCCTGGAGCTGGAGGCGATAAGCTACCGCATGGGCCGGAGGGACGAGGGGGTGAGGGTGCTCAAGCCCTACCTGGAGGACCTGGAGGCCAGGAAGCGGACCGCCCTGGCCGAGGCCAGCGCAGGACGGCCCGAGGTCGCTCTGGAGCTGCTCAGCCTTCCCGAGGGGAGGGACCTGAGCCATGACCGCCTGCGCGCCCTGGCCCTCATGTCCAAGGGCGACCACGCGCAATCCTCGGAGCTGCTGGCCAAGCTTTCCAAGGCCTACGGGCCCTCGCCCCAGCTCTTGAACGACCTGGCCGTGTCGCTGCGACTGGAGAACCGCCTGGAGGAGGCGGAGGAGGCCCTGGGGAAGGCCATCGAGGCCGAGCCCCGCTACCCCGACGCCTGGAACAACCTGGGCTGCCTGCACTATCTGCAGGGCGCTTTCGAGGAGGCGGAGAGGGCCTTCAAGGAGGCCATCCTCCTGGACCGCCGGCCAGCCTTCATGCTGCACCTGGGGATGGCCCAGCTGGCGCGGGACGACCTGGACGCGGCGGAGGCCTCCTTCGACTCCGCCCTGCGCCTGGATGCGAGCGCGGAGGCCCTCAACTGCCTAGGCATCGTGGCCGAGAGGAGGAAGGACAACGCCCGTGCGCTGGAGCTCTACGAGGAGGCGCTGAAGCGGGCACCGGAGTTCCGCGACGCCCAATACAACAAGGCCAGGGCCAAGGCGGCCCTGAAGGTCGGGTGAGCGGGGCGTCAGTGGGTTACGTTCATCACGACGACGTCGCGCACCGCGTTCATCTCGCTGAACGGGAGGATCAGCCGGCCCTGGGTGTCGGTCTTGAAAAGCCGTGTCTCGATCTCCTCGGCGGGGACCACGAGCACATGCTGGATGTCCCCGGTGGTCTTGTCGATGACAAAGTTCTCGATCATCCCTAGGATCTGCCCGTCGTTGGTCATGACCGTCTTGCCCTTCAACTCCGTGATGAACTTCCTCATTGGTGCGTCCCTCCCAGCATGTCTGGTACTGCGGTTATGAATGATTTGTCCGTATAATAGGCTTTCTCCTTTGTTGCACCCAAGGGCGCGCTGCTGGTGGAGCCCCGCAGCTGGTCGGCAGGGATATGGAAGAAACCGGGATTATTCGGTCCCCTTGAAGGAGCGCGCTTGCGAGGGGGACCCCGTGTCCGGGGAAGCGAACCGTCCTGGGCCGCTCAATCAAGGGGAGCTGATAATCAAGTCGCTAGCATAATATAAATAACTTTACCCAAATATTAATTATCGATATTGATAATGGTCGGGCCCCGCCTCGTCCCATGGTCCGCTCGGGGACCTTCATTCTGCGCTCGACATTCCTTTCCATAACCATCGGCCAGGCTGCCATGGCCTTGGGAGCTGATGCCCCGTCCTGTGCCTTGGGCCATAGAAAGAGATAAGTATAACAAAGATGCATACGGTGATAATGGTGCTATGTATGACAAATATGCCTAGCAAGACCGGAAAGGGAGGAAGGAAGCGCCCGCCCGCGCACCCCTGGCTCCCGGGCGTCATTGGAATCCTGATAGCAGCACTTAGAGCAGGGACGGACGGAACGAACGCCGGCCGCAAGCCACCAGCTGAGGAGGGTCACCTGCAGAAAGCCATGTGCGACCTCCGCTGGCGCGGTGGCGCCCTGTGAACCGAGGCCAGCGGAGATGATATCATGGTCCCTCTCCCTGAGCCTGACCTTGCCACCTGGGCGAATCATCGGAATAATTATAGCCGGAGCCCCCTTCCCCTACCTTAGGGTGAGGTTTCGCTGGATCGGGAGGGCATGGCATGACTGACGTTACCATAAGAGGGATCGACGACGAGGTCTACTCCAAGTTCGCGGCCAAGGCCAAGCGGCGCGGCATCGCCATCGGCGAGCTGACCACCCAGGTCATGAGGGCCATGGCGAGCGAGGAGGCCGAGAGCGCGTACGTCATCCGTGACCAGGAGGAGCTCTCCGTCTCCAAGGCCGACCTCATGTCCCTGGACGGGATGGTGCGCTTCTCCAACATCGAGAAGCTCCGGTTCGAGGACGACGTAGACTGGGAGGTCTTCAAGGCCAAGGTCGAGGGTCTGGACAACATCGAGGTCGTCACGCTCCCCAAGTCCCTGTCCAAGTTCCAGGTGCTTACCCGCGCCCGAAACGTGGAGCGCTTCTCCAAGGGCTGAGGTCAGCGGTACATCCCCATGTCCTGGCCGCCCAGGCGCACCTTCTCCAAGGCCTTCCCGATGCTCTCGTACTGCTTCATGATGTCCTTGTCCACCGAGGGCCTGACGGTCTTGAGCGCCGCCTCGAAGTGCCGCATCTCAACGATCTCCGCATCCTTCTGCTCCCGGAGAGCGACCATGGCCGCCTCCCGGCAGAGGTTCTCGATGTCGGCTCCCACGAACCCCTCGATGCGGTCCGAGAGGGCCTCCAGGTCCACGTTCCTGATGGGCATGCCCTTGGTGTGGACGCTCAGGATGGCCAGGCGCGACTTGCCGTCCGGAACGGGGATCAGGACCATGCGGTCGAACCTCCCTGGGCGCAGCAGCGCCGGGTCGATTATGTCCGGTCGGTTGGTGGCCGCGATCACCGTGACCTTCTCCAGCGTCTCCATCCCGTCCATGGAGGTGAGCAGCTGGTTGACCACCCGCTCCGTGACGTTGGTGTCGCTGGCGCTGCCCCGGCGCGGGGCGATGGAATCGATCTCGTCCAGGAAGAGCACGGACGGCGCCACCTGCTTGGCCTTCTTGAAGGCCTGCCTCACCGCCTTCTCGGACTCGCCCACCCACTTGCTCATGATCTCTGGTCCCTTTATCGAGATGAAGTTGGCCTTGGACTCGTTGGCCACGGCCTTGGCCAGGAGGGTCTTGCCGGTGCCCGGCGGGCCGTACAGCAGCACGCCCTTGGCCGGCCTGATGCCCATGCGCTTGAAGGCGGCGGGGTTCTCCAAGGGCATCTCGATGACCTCCCGGAGCTGGCGCTTGACGTCCTCCAGCCCGCCCACGTCGTCCCAGGTGACCTTGGGGACCTCCACCAGCACCTCGCGCATGGCGCTGGGCTCCAGCTCCTTCAGGGCGTCGTCGAAGTCGCCCTGCGTGACCTTGATGCGCTCCAGCATCTCCACTGGTATGGGCTTGCCCAGCTCCAGCTCGGGGACGAAGCGGGACAGGCACTTCATCGCCGCCTCCCGGGCCAGGGCCATGAGGTCCGCGCCCACGTAGCCGTGCGTGACGCTGGCCAGGTGGTCCAGGGTAACGTCCTCGCCCAGAGGCATGCCGCGGGTGTGTATCTCCAGGATCTCCTTGCGGCCATCGCGCGTGGGCACCCCGATCTCGATCTCCCGGTCGAAGCGGCCAGGCCGGCGCAGGGCCGGGTCGATGGCGTCCTCTCGGTTGGTGGCGCCGATGACGATGACCTGCCCCCTCCCTCCCAGCCCGTCCATGAGGGTCAGGAGCTGGGCCACCACCCTCCGCTCCACCTCCCCGTGCACGTCCTCGCGCCTGGGGGCGATGGAGTCCAGCTCGTCCACGAATATGATGCTGGGGGCGTTCTTCTCCGCCTCCTCGAACTTCTCCCTCAGCTTCTCCTCGCTCTGGCCGTAGTACTTGGAGATGATCTCCGGGCCCTGTATGGAGAAGAAGGCGGCCCCGGCCTCGTTGGCCACGGCCTTGGCGATGAGCGTCTTGCCCGTCCCTGGAGGGCCGTAGAGCAGCACGCCCTTGGGAGGGTCGATGCCCAGCCGGTCGAACAGCTCGGGATGCTTGAGGGGCAGCTCGATCATCTCCCGCACGCGCTGCAGCTCCTCCTCCAGCCCGCCCACGTCGTCGTAGGTCACGGAGGGGGCCACCGAGGCCTTCTGCTCCATGACCTCGGTCTTGACCGTGAGCTCGGTGTGGTCGCCCACCAGGACCACGCCGGTGGGGGCGGTCTGCACCACCACGAAGGGGATGAAGTTGCCCATGAG
>JALOTM010000064.1 GCA_025457905.1 Methanomassiliicoccales archaeon | reverse complement strand
ACGAGTGCGTGCTGCTCCCGGTCTTTAAGGACCGCAACGACCGCAAGGCCATCGGCGTCATGGAGGCGGCCTTCCCCGAGAGACGCATCGTGCCCATCGACGCCACCCAGCTGGTGTACGGCTACGGGGGCATCCACTGCGTGACCCAGCAGGAGCCGGCGGGCAAGGAGCCCCGGACGGGGCCTCAGGCGGGAAGGTACTGAGTTCCTTCGTGCCGATTGCCGTGCGCAACGCTAACAATATGTGCCCCGGGGATGTATCTTCCCGGCAGAGGCAGGCCATGAGGCGCAAGGAGAAGGAGGTGTGCAGCCGCGAGGTCATGGAGCGGCTGCTGGGCAGCGCGCAGATCATCCGGATCGCCATGAACGACGGGGGCGAGCCCTACGTGGTCCCGATGCTCTTCGGCTACCGGGCCGGGAGCATCTACCTGCACTCCGCCCGGGAGGGCAGGAAGGTGGAGGTGCTCCGCAAAGGGGGCCTGGTGTGCTTCGAGGTGGAGGAGGCCGGGGAGGTCCAGCGCAAGGATACGCCCTGCAAGTGGACCCTGGACTACGTCAGCGTCATCGGCTGGGGCGAGCCGCGGGTGATCGAGGACCACGACCGGATGCGCGAGGGCCTGGAGGTCATCATGGAGCACTACGGGGGCAAGGCCCCCTTCGAATTCTCCGAGGCCTCCCTGTCCAAGATGCTGGTGGTCCGCATCGACATATCCGAGATGACGTGCAAGCGCTCCATGTGAGCCTGCCTTCGTGCGCGCGGGGCAGGACTAAGGCAATCTTCTAATAGCGAGGGCCAGGTTGGTGCGGCATGGCCGGCGGCAAGCGCGTGGCGGTGGTGAGGTGCGGCAGCTACGACCGCGAGGAGGTGGAGGGGGCGGTGGCGCAGGCCCTCTCCCTCCTCGGCGGCCTGGGATCCTTCGTATCGCCGGGCCAGAGGGTCCTGGTCAAGCCCAACCTGCTCCTGGGGGCGACGCCGGAGAAATGCGTCACCACCCACCCGGAGGTGGTGAGGGCGGTGGCCAGGATGCTGCGCGACCTCGGCTGCCAGGTGGTGATCGCCGACAGCCCGGGCGCGGGCACGCTGTACACGGAGGGCTCGCTGCGCAAGGCCTACGCCCTGGCCGGCTGGGACCGGGCGGCGGAGGAGCTGGGGGTGGGGCTGAACCTCGGCACTGGCTACCAGGAGGTGCCGCACCCCGAGGGCAGGAAGGTGAGGCGCTTCCTCATCATCGACCCCGCGAAGGAGGCGGACGCCATCGTGGTGGTCTCCAAGGCCAAGACGCACGTCCTCACCACCATGACCGGGGGCGTGAAGAACCTCTTCGGGGTGATGCCCAGCATCGAGAAGCCGGCCATGCACGCCCGCTTCCGCAGCGTGGAGGACTTCAGCGAGATGCTGCTGGACCTGAACCAGCTCATGAGGCCAAGGCTGCAGGTGATGGACGCGGTGGTGGGCATGGAGGGGGACGGCCCCCACACCGGCGACCCCCGGAGGATAGGCGCGATACTGGCCAGCGACGACCCCTCGGCCCTGGACTCGGTGGCCGCCCGCATCATGTCCCTGGACCCCATGGAGGTGGGGACCCTGGCGGCCGCGGCCAAGCGGGGGCTCATCCGGGAGGACTGCGCCGACGTGGAGGTCCTGGGGGAGCCGCTGGAGGGCCTGGTGGTCAAGGACTTCAAGCGCCCCCGCACCAAGAGCCGGGAGAAGGGCTTCGGGCAGAGCCGCCTGGCCTCGGTGGCCCTGTCCATGGTCAAGGCCTACTCGCTCAAGCCCAAGGTAGACCAGGGGAGGTGCACCGGTTGCGGCAGCTGCGTGCGCGTCTGCCCCCAGGGGACCGTCCGCCTGAGCCGGGGCAGGGCCAGGATCGACTCGGGGCGCTGCATAAGGTGCTACTGCTGCCACGAGATGTGCGAGAGCCGGGCGATATCCCTGCAGCGCAGCCCCGCGGGAAGGGCTCTGGCGCGCATGGTGGAGCGCAGGTCCGATAGGGGCAAGGGTGATTGAGCCTTCGGGGTTTTGCGATTATCAATCACAACCGTCAAATACAGCCTCCTGAAATCCTTTCAGCACGGATAGGAGGTAAGCGAAATGGGAGAGAAGCAATACCAACTCCAGCCATTGCCATACGACTACAAGGCCCTCGCGCCGGTCATCTCCGAGGACCTGCTGCGGCTGCACCACGACAAGCACCACGCCGCCTACGTGAACGGCGCCAACGCCATCCTGCAGAAGTTCGAGAAGGCGCGCAAGGAGGGCACCGACCTGGACCTGAAGGCCATCACCAAGGAGTACTCCTTCCACTTCGGGGGGCTGTTCCTGCACGAGAGGTTCTGGCAGAACATGGGGCCCACCGGGAAGTCCGGGGGCAAGCCCGGCGGCAGGATCGGGGACGCCATCGAGAAGGAGTTCGGCTCCTTCGAGCGCTTCAAGAAGGAGTTCTCGGCCGTGGCCAGCTCCGTGGAGGGCTCGGGCTGGGCGGCGCTGGTCTTCTGCGGCCACATCGAGCGGCCCCAGCTGGTGCAGATCGAGAAGCACAACGTCAACGTCACCCCGCAGCAGAAGGTGCTGCTGGTGCTGGACGTCTGGGAGCACGCCTACTACCTGGACTACAAGAACGACCGCGGCAAGTTCATCGAGAACTGGTGGAACGTGGTCAACTGGGACGCGGTGGAGAAGAGGCTTCCCTAGGCGGCGCGGAAGGGGGTCCTGGCCCTCTATGAGGGGATCGATGCCCAGGCCCGCCCTCGCGCCGCCCTGAGCGCCCGGCCCCCGTCGCTCCGGCCTGGGGCGCGTCTGGCTGCCCGGGGGGCAGGAATCGGAGGGGGCCGGGGCCCCGGGGGAGGAGGCCATGCGCCGGCTGGTGGAGCGCCCTCGGGCCCCGAAGGATTTTTCTAGGCGCATGGCGAGTTCTCCACCATGACGTTCAAGCGGGCCAGGGAGGCGGCCGTCTCTACGTTGGCGGTCGTGCTCATAGTCCTGGTGGTGATCGCGGTCGTGGCCATCATTCTGGTCGCGCCCCTCAAGTCGGTGAACGTGGACGAGGAGGTGGAGGTGCCCTACCAGGAGGGCCTGTCCTCGCTGCAGCTCAGCCTCAAGTGCGACCTGGGCCAGGTGAGCGTGGGGTTCGTCAACGACACCAGCCCCCTGGTCTCCATGACCGTCAAGGGAGTGGCCAGGCAGAGCCTGGTCACCTCGGGCGACCCGGTGCGGATAGTCTGGGACGCGTCCGCGGCCGGCCCGGCCCTGTCCCTGGCGGCCGAGGTGAGGATGGACACCTTCAGCACCAGCTTCGGCCTGCAGGAGATCGAGATCGACATGCTGATCTCCGACTCCCTGGTCTCGGACATCACCGTGGAGCATTCCGTGGGAGCGGTCAGGCTGTACGCGGGCGAGGGGGTCTCGCTCAGCAACCTCCGGCTGGTCCAGAAGACCGGCGAGGTGGCCGCCAGCATCGGGCCGGGGACCACCCTCTCCGGGGACGTTAGCCTGGAGTCCACCACCGGCGCGGCGCGCCTGGACTGGGAGGATGTGGACGTGGAGGGCGACGTGGCCGTGGACTTGCACACCACCACCGGCAGCGTGAGCCTGAGGATGGTGCAGGGCCATTCCGCGCCTGGCAACGTCACGCTCCAGGCCTCGGCCACCACCGGGGGCATCCAGATGGAGATGGACATCGAGGACGGCGTCTCCTCCAGGGTCTCATCCAGCGCCTCCATCGGGAATGTCGAGGTGCTGAACCGTCAGGGGTTCGACGGCGACGACACCCTGCTGAGCTCCAGCAACTACCCCGCGGGGATGAGCGTGGACGTCTTCCTGAGCACCAGCACCGGCGGCATCACGCTGGACCTTAGCTACACCTGAGCGGCGGCGCCCCGCCCCCTTTCCTATTTCTTCCTCTTCCTCAGCGGGAGCACCAGCAGCAGGGCGCCGATGGCCAGGGCCGCCAGCCCCACCAGCAGCCAGGGCCCGAAGGGCCCCTCGGGGCTGAAGGGGTTGGTGTCCACCTTGAAGCGGACGACGTCGGTGACGCTGTTGCCGGCCTGGTCGGTGACGACCACCTCCAGCTCGTGCCATCCATCATCCAGGTCGCCCAGGTCGACGCTGGCGTCCTGGCCGGGCTGGGTGAAGTACTCCCCGCCGTCCAGGCGCAGGGTGAAGAGCTCCACGGAGGACGTCCCGTCGCCCGCCTCCAGGTCGATCACGACCTGCCCCGAGGTGAAGGGCCTGAGGTCGCCCTTGACCTGGAAGGTCGGGGCGTCCAGGTCCACCTTGAACAGCTCGAGGCGGATGTCCTCGGAGTTCCCGGCGGCGTCCACCGCCCTCCTCTCCAGGACGTGCTCGCCCGAGGAGTTGACCGACACCTTCCGTGCATAGGTGCTCCAGGCGCCCCCGTCCAGCCTCCATTCCATGTAGGAGACGCCGCTGACGCCGTCCTGCGAGGTGAGGGTCACGTTCACCGGGCTGACGAACCATCCGCCCGCGCCCAGCTCACCCTCCAGCCCCGCCTCGCTCTCCGGCGAGGTCCAGTCCACGTCCACGTCCAGCTCGACCAGGCCCGCCTGGTTGCCGGCCAGGTCGGTGGCCAGGTAGCGCACCTTGTGCCTTCCCTCGCCTATCTCCAGCGGGGACGAGTAGCCGCTCCACGGCCCATCGTCCACCTGGTATAGGGTCTGGTTGACCCCGCTGACGGCGTCCGAGGAGGAGAGGGCCACGCCCACCTGCGAGCGGAACCATCCTCCCGTGCCGAACCCGCCGGTGACGGTGGCCTGGGTGTCGGGGGCCCGTGCGTCCACCAGGACCTCGCGGCCCTGGAAGGCCTCCTGGTTCCCGGCCCGGTCCACGGAGTAGTACTCGAGGATGTGCTCCCCGTCGGTGAGGTTCAGCTGGCCCGCCCACTCCTGCCAGAAGCCGCCGTCCAGGCGGTAGTAGGTGGCGAGAACGCCGCTCAGCGCGTCCGTCGCCTGAAGGGAGGCGGAGACCTCGCTGAGGTACCAGCCCTGCGAGCCCTCGACGCCCTCCAGGGCGAGAAGGGTCAGGGGCGCGCTGAGCTCCAGCCTGACCTCCTGCGCGCTGGCCTGGGCCACGTTCCCGGCCAGGTCGATGGCGTAGTAGCTGACCTCGTACGAGCCCTCGGCGGCGAGGGTGAAGGCGGAGGAGTACTCCCTCCAGGCCGCCCCCTCCACGGAGTAGTAGATGGCCCGGACGCCGCTGGCGCCGTCCTGGGCGCTCAGCTCCACGTCCACGAAGGAGAGGAACCAGCCCTCGTCGCCCTGGCTCCCGACGGCGGCCAGGGAGGTCGCGGGGGCGCTGCGGTCGACCTTGAGCGTCCGCTCCTGGACCGTGCTGGGGTTGCCGGCCACGTCCACGGCGTACCATCTCAGGCCATGCTCGCCCTCCTCCTCGATGAGGAGGGGCCCGGACAGCGGCGACCAGGAGGGCATGTCATCGAGCATGTAGAGGAAGGAGGCGACCCCGCTGCCCTCATCGGAGCCATTGGGGCTGACCTGGATGACGGTGGTGTACCAGCCGTCCTCGCCCTCCTGCCCAGCTATGGACAGCCCGCTCGAGGGGGCGGAGACGTCCACCTTTATCCGGACCTCCCGCACCTCCTCCTCGTTACCGGCCTGGTCGCGGGAGAAGAAGCGCAGGAAGTGATCGCCGGAGTCGGGGATGGTGATCACGGCCGAGTAGCCGGTCCAAGCGCCGCCGTCCAGGGACCATTCCAGGGCGCTGACGCCGCTGAGCGAGTCCGAGGCGGAGAGCTCGACCGTGGCGGGGCCTACGAACCAGCCCTCGAGGCCCTCGGTGCCCTGCACCGAGAAGGAGGTGACGGGGAGGGTGGAGTCTATGCTGACGTTCAGCTCCTGGACGGCCTCCACGTTGCCGGCCAGGTCCGAGGAATTGAAGCGGAGGGTGTGCATCCCCTCGCCGGATATGCCGATGGGGGAGGAGTACGCGCCCCACGCCGAACCGTCCAGACTGTACTGGACCGCCCCGGCTCCGCTGGAGGCGTCGCTCGCC
>JALOTM010000063.1 GCA_025457905.1 Methanomassiliicoccales archaeon | reverse complement strand
TCACCACGTCCCTGGAGGGCAAGGACTCGGCCTCGATGTAGACCCGCCTGATCTCTGGATAAGCGCTGCAAAGGTCGGCCTCGATCCGGCGGATGGATTCGCACATCCCCTCGGCAGTGATGCCATCCTTGAAGCACACGCCCATGTTCACGAGCAGATCGTCAGGGCTCATGTACATGGTGAGTATGTTACCTGCCCGCAACACGGCCGGGTCCGACTCCACGCGTCTGCGGATGTCCGCCAGCACCTCTGGTCCCACACCCTCACCCAGCAGCAGGCTCTTGGTCCGGATGGCCAGGAATCCGGCCACGCTCATCAGCAGCAGGCCGATGGCGATGGAGGCCATCCCATCCAGGTACGGGTTTTGGAACACATGCCCCAGGAATATGCCCAGGAAGGCAAATATCAGACCGAGCATCGCCGCCGTGTCCTCCAAGACCACGGTGTACAGGCTGGGGTCCTTGGACTTCCTTAGGAACTCCCTGGCACCCATCTTCCCCTTGGCCTTGCGGAACTCCCTCATGGCAATGGTGAACGACGCACCTTCCACCAGGAGGCTGATCCCAAGCACGATGTACGCGGCCGTCGGGTCGCCCATCTCGGCGTTGGGGGCCACGTGGCGTATATGGGAGATGCCCTCGTAGAGTGACATGCCCCCGCCGATGCCGAATATGGAAATGGCTACGATGTTGGTCCAGAAGTAGAGCGACCTGCCGTGGCCGAAGGGGTGCCCCTCGTCGGCCGGTCGTGCCGCCCTCTTCAAACCAACCAGCAGGAGGATACCGTTTCCAGTGTCCACCAGCGAATGGATGCCTTCGGAGATCATGGCCGAAGAGCCGGTGATCATAGCGGCGATGAACTTGATGACCGCAATGGTAAGGTTGCCGATGATGGCGGCGATGACCGCTATCCTTGAGCCGTGATGTACCGTGGTCTCTATCCTCTGATCGATGGTTTGAAGGGAAGGAAGATGGTGGGTCTGTCCGGATTTGAACCGGAGTCACCAGCACCCCAAGCTGGAAGGATACCAAGCTACCCCACAGACCCAATGTTCGAAGAAATTGGGGTTGTAAGAGGTTTCATCCCAGGGGGATGATCTCGTCCACCAGGTCCGAGTGCGACACGATCATGCGCCGGCAGCAGTACCTGGTGACGCCGAGGTCGTCCAGAACCGTCTGGGGGTCCTCGCCCATCTGCACCCTCTTGACGAAGGTCTGATACGAGGATCCGATCACCTTGCCGCATGTGAAGCATCGAACCGGGATGATCATCTTCTCACCTGTACGATTTCTGGCGCTTCTTGCGCGCACCGCGGCCCAGGGGCTTCTTGGGTAGCTTGCGACGTGAGTCGGAGACCATCAGCGTCCTGTCCTGCTGCTTGAAGATGCGCTCCAGCTCCTCGTCCTTGTAGTATTCCACCAGTCCCTTGGCGATGGCCGTCCTCACGGCCTCGGCCTGTCCGATGACCCCTCCGCCCTGTACGGAGACATCGATGTCCACCTTGGCGGCGCGCTCAGGGGCGAGCATCAAGGGCTCCATAATCTTGAGCTTGGCCAGCTCCGGCGTCCAGATCTCCACAGGCTTGGAGTTGACCCTTACCTTCCCCGTTCCCTCCTTCACGGAGGCCCTGGCCACGGCCATCTTCCTCTTACCGCTCGTGTTGGCTACTTCGGCCATCTTGTTCACCTCACCTTGGAGCCCAGGTACTCCGAGACCTCGCTCAGCGTGACATAGCGGTCACGGCTCAGCTTCGTGGCACCCATTAGCTTCACCTTCTCCGCGGCCTCCCACTCCTTGGGGACTCCCACGTACACCTTGAGGAGGCGGTAGGCATCGCGCCCCTTAGGCTTGTCCCAGGGGAGCATACCGCGCACGGTCCTCTTCAATATGAGGTCGGCCCGGCGCGGGTAGAACGGACCGTGGATGACCTTGCCCCGGTCCTTCTTCTGCTTGTATTCAGCGAAGACGTCCTCCTTGCTCCCGGTGACGATGGCCTTCTCGGCGTTCACCACCACGACCTCCTCGCCCTTCAATATCTTCTTGGCGACGTCCGTGCAAAGGCGACCCAGCACGTTTCCGTCCGCATCTATGACAACGGCCATCGAGCTCACCCCATGATCCTTACGTCACGGCCGCTGGGCGACTCCCGCACCAGCTCCGGTATGGTCAGCTTCCTGCCGCCAGCATCTTCGATCTTCTTCGCCGCCGAATCGGAGAATTTGAAGGCCGCGACCGTGAGCTTCTTGCTTATGCTCCCAGCTCCCAGGACCTTCCCCGGCACGACGATGATGTCGCCTTCATTAGCGTAACGCTCGAGCTTGCTCAGGTTCACTTCCGCCCAATTGTTGCTGGGCTTTTCGAGCCTAAGAGCAATGTCTCGCCAGACCGCGGCACCCTTCTCCCTGGAGGCCGCCTTGAGCGAATCGATCAGGGCGACCAGGTTCGGGTCCGTCTTCTTTCCGAACGTCATGGTTCTGACTCTCCC
Organism: Methanomassiliicoccales archaeon; assembly: GCA_025457905.1. Lineage (GTDB taxonomy): Archaea > Thermoplasmatota > Thermoplasmata > Methanomassiliicoccales > UBA472 > JAJRAN01. The sequence goes on along the minus strand of JALOTM010000063.1, from coordinate 3,546 downwards.
GACATTGGGTAAGGCGGTCTAATAGGAACCCCTTTAATAAAGCTTTGCCACAGTGCCATGGGCCATGTGCATCTCATCCAGCACCGATGGAGGGACGGACGAGAGGAACATCCTTTCGCCCTTCGTGGAGGAAGCTGGCTAGGGGCTGTGAGGCATTATATATACAAGTACCTGATTACTAGGGATTACCGCTCAGGTGACTTGATGATTCGCTTCGGGCCAGCTGGCATTCCTCTTTCTTGCAAGGGTCGGACTCTGAAGGACGGCATCGAGGACGTTCACAACCTCGGGCTTAACGCCATGGAGGTGCAGATGGTCCGTGTCAATGTAATCGAGCGCTTCCCTGACGAGGAGGAGGTAGGTCTCACTCCGCTTCAACTGGAAGGGGACATGGTCGTGGAGATCCTCCGCCACAAGGGTAAGAAGGACATCGTGATTACTAACCTCAACGAGGAGATAAAGGAGGAGGACGAGCTGATCACCTTGGCCTCCGGCCTGGTGCAGAACTACCAGGAGCTGCATGAGCTGGGGAAGATGGGTCGAGAGCTGGACGTGGAGCTCTCCATGCACACCCCGTACTACATGGACCTGGTATCCAACAGCGAGCTCACCAAGAAGAGCATGGATTCGATCCGATGGGCGGGCTTGATGGCCAACCAGATGAACGGGGCGCTCGTCGCCACGCACATCGGCCTTTACGGCAAGCACTCGAAGAAGGTGGCCGCTCAGAACGTCAAGGGGAACATGGAGGAGGTCGCATCCTGGTGGAAGGAGAACAAGATCAAACCCAAATTAGGGATCGAGGTCTCCGGGCGCCTGGAGGTGTGGGGGTCTTTGGCCGAGATACTTGACCTATGCGATGACGTCGGGGGTCCGGTCCCAGTCCTTAATTTCGCCCATTATCATGCCAGGGAGAACGGCATCCTGAGAGAGCCAAGCGACTTCGCAGAGTTCTTCGACAAGTGCAAGAGCTACGTCGGTCCGCATTTCTACTCGCACTTCTCTGGCGTAGAGCACGAGGCGGGTAACGAGAAGAGGGTCACGCCCATAAAGAAAGGGGACCTTAGGTTCGAGCCCCTCGCTGAGTACTTGGTGGATGCGAACCCGAACATCACGATCATCTCATCGTCTCCGCTGCTCGAGCATGACGCCATGTACATGAAGGTCATTTACGAGAGGGTGCTAACCAAAAAGGTGGCCAAGGACGTGAAGGCCAAGCGCTCGGAGCAGGAAGAGGAAGAGGAGGAAGAGGAGGAGCGGCCCCAGAAATCCAAGAGGCCGGAGAAGGCCGAGAAGGCAAAGGCCGAGAAGAAGGAAAAGGGGAAGGAAAAGCCCAAGGAGCTCCCCAAGGGAAAGGAGAAGAAACCTGCCCCCAAGCCCTCCAAATCGTCCAAGAAGCCCACCAAGCAGGTCGAGATCGATTACGACGAGGATGACTGATGAAGGAAGCTTTGGGCTTTATCATGGAGGAGGTCAAGGAGGCCTTGGAGAAGGTCGACCCATCCGTCTCGGAGCGGATGTGCGAGGCCATCACAGGGGCCAAGACCATCTTCGTCTACGGGGTGGGCCGATCAGGCTTGATGGGCAAGGCCTTCAGCGTGCGCCTGGTGCAGATGGGCCTGGACGTGCATTTCGTAGGGGACACCACCACCCCCATCGTGGAGAAGGGGGACCTGCTGTTGGTGATCTCCAACACTGGCGAGACCATGTCCGCGGCGCAGACCGCCAACATCGTGGGCCGGATAGGCGCCACGGTAATCGTCATCACCTCTAATCAGCACTCCAAGTTGGGCAAGGCCGCGAATATCATCGTTGAGATCCAACCCTCCCGACGCGAGGAGAGGTCCAAATTGGCGCCTCTAGGCACCATCTTCGAGGTGGCCAGCATGATCTACCTGGACTCGTTGGTGCCGATCCTCATGCAGAGGCTCAACCAGTCTGAGGCCTCGCTGCGCAAGCGTCATGCCATCTGGGTCTAGTGTTTTCCACTGCGTATATGCTTGGGATCGTTAGCCAGCCTCTTCCTCTTCACCGTCTCCCCAAAATAGGGGTTCTGGTATTCGTCCCAGTAGACCGCGAAGGGCCGGGAGCGCACCTTGCCGTTTTCCATGCAAAAGGAGTCGATCTCCTTGTTGATGGGGTCGATGACGATGGCGGAATGGAAGCTCTTATTGAAAATCACCTTCTGGGTCTCCACGTCAGTGGGGGACATGAAGCACCTATGGCCTGGGTGGGAGTGGTACCAGCCTACGATGACGTAGTTAAAGCCCGCGTCCTCCAGGGCCGTGAACAGCTTCTCCATCCCGTCCCGGGAGAAACGGACACGGACGGACGATGAATCTAGGTCCGTAGTGGCCACGTCCCTCACCAAGGAATAGACAGTGCCGTTAGAGCGGAAGACGTTGCCAAGGAGCAGCCCCATCACCTCCAGGCGATCGCCCGCGGCGTTGGTCGCATGGTTACGGATCTTCTCTTCAGCCAGCTTGGATAGGTATAACTCAAAGGGGCCCGGGGCCATGTTGGCGAACTCCTCCCTGGCCTTTTCGTTGAGCCATTTATGCGCCGTGCACCTCTCGGGGGGAGGCGGATCACGCTGCCGGATGCACGGCTCTTTGCCACCTAGGATGTGCGGGGAGGTCATTGGCTCCTCACCACCTTGGGAAGAGGGACCGAAGCCAGAGGAACCCCCACCATGTGCGCTTTATTGAAATACTCGGCGGCAAGGGTGCATGTCTCCGTCCCGAAGGGGCTCATAGGGTTAGGATTGAGGAGAAGATACTCGATGCCCTTGACGAACATCAGTAGAGTGGAATTGAAGCTCCAATCGTCCAGGAGCTTGTTGCATAAGAAACCTCCATCCTCGGGAATCATGATGTTCGGATGGAATATCGGCGTCAGCCAAGAGACCTGGGGCTTTTGGAAGGGATATTCCGCTGTAATGGTCATGGCGAAGCGGTGGTGGAACCTCCTTCTGAGCTGACCGTTGACGAGCTCATAGCCTGGTATCTGCACGAGGCTCATCTCCATCTCCACCGGGAACTCCAAGAAGGCGCCATCATCGATGGTGATGGGATGCTTCAGGCAACGTTGGCATATGGCCAGCTCGTTCCTGAGCCTTGCGGCGAGCACGTCACGTGGCAACGGCATCGATCAGCCGCCCTCAGGATCGGGAATAAGCTCCAGGTCGTCGGAGTTGCTGATTCCGGACTCCATGACCGTCTGTTGGCCCCTGAGCAGCTTCTTACCCTTGCGCAGGACGTACGCCCCTGCATCCTTCTCCCAATATCCAGCAGCGCCCTCGATGATCTCCTGGATGGTGTTCTCCCCTTCCAGCTCCATGTCCACGGTACTGCCGGTTTCAGCATTCCTTACCCTCACTCTAACGGACATCCCTGATCACGTCTGAATCGAGGGTCGAGCCCTTCAATTACTACGATGGCACGAGTCTGGAGAGCGATGTCCAGACTGCCAGCGTGCAAACGCAGTGGACTCTGGTCAAGGGTGTTGTGGCACGCGCTCAGCAAAACGGCGTGGTGACACAGCGAG
>JALOTM010000062.1 GCA_025457905.1 Methanomassiliicoccales archaeon | reverse complement strand
ATCGGGAGACCAAGAGCATAGAGCGGGGCGGTTACTATCACGTGTACAGGGCGATAAGCAAGGAGCAGCTGAAGGACAGGCTCGAGGGCTGCGTCAAGGACTGGTACTCCCGCATGCAGGAAGTGCTAAACAAGTTCGTGGAAGGGCCGAGCGGCTACTAGGCCAGCACCCCTTTTCGGAATAAGTATTAATGCGCCCTGCGCAATTCACACGGGAGCACCATGAACTTCAAGGGAAAGGACATCGTGTCCATCCGGGACCTAACCCGCGAGGATATGGACCAAGTGCTTGACCTGGCCGAGAGGATGATCCCCTACGCCAAAGGCGAGTCCTTCACCAAGGTGCTGGACGGCCGGATCCTGGCCAACCTTTTCTTCGAACCCTCCACGCGCACGCACATGTCCTTCATGACCGCCATGTCCCGCCTCGGCGGCAGGACCATGGAAATGGCCCATCCCTCGATGATGTCGGTGTCCAAGGGGGAGACCCTCACCGACACCATCCGCATGGTGGAATCGTATTCCGACGTCATCGTGCTCCGGCACCCGCACGAAGGCTCAGCGCGGTTGGCGGCGCACTTCTCCTCCAAGCCGGTGATCAACGCCGGCGACGGGGCTGGCCAGCATCCGACGCAGACGCTTCTTGACCTGTTCACCATAAGAAGGGAGTTCAAGCGCGTGGAAGGGATCAAGGTCGCCCTGGTCGGAGACCTCAAGTACGGACGCACCGTGCACTCCCTGGCCGAGGCGTTGACCATGTTCGGCGCCGAGGTGACCTTCGTGGCCCCCGCCAACCTGCAGATGCCTCGGGAGACGGTCCGGCAGGTGGAGAAGATGGGCGGCAAGCCGAAGCTCACCTCCAAGCTGGAGGACGTCATCAAGGAGGTGGACGTCCTCTACGTCACCCGCATACAGAAGGAGAGGTTCCCCGACCCTGCCGAGTACCAGAAGGTGGCGGGATGCTACCGCATAGACAACAACCTGCTGCGGGAGGCGAAGAGGGACCTCATCGTCATGCACCCCCTCCCCCGGGTGGACGAGATCGCCCCCGAGGTCGACGGCACGGAGCACGCGCGCTACTTCGTGCAGGCCTTCAACGGCGTCCCGGTGAGAATGGCGCTGCTGCTGCTTGTGCTGGGAGGCGAGCTCTGATGAAGGAGTTCAAGGTCACGCCCATCCGGAACGGGACGGTCATCGACCACATCGATTGCGGCATGGCGCTCAAGGTCCTCAGGATCATAGGCGTCTCAGGCACGACCGTGCACTCGCCGGTGAGCGTGCTCATGCACGTGCCCTCCTCCAAGGTCGGCTTCAAGGACGTCGTCAAGGTGGAGGACCGCGAGCTGGACCCGAAGGAGGTGGACAAGATCGCGCTCATCTCCCCCAACGCCACCATAAACATCATCCGCGACTTCAACGTGGCCGAGAAGTTCAAGGTCTCCCTGCCAGAGGTGGTCAGGGGCATAGTGCGCTGCGGCAACCCCAGCTGCATCACCAACCTCAAGGAGCCGGTGGAGCCGGAGTTCACGGTGGAGTCGAGGAACCCGCCGGTGCTCAGGTGCATCTACTGCGACAGGATCCTAGAGGACATTGCGGAGCATCTGCAGTAGCAGGAGAGAATCAGCGCAGCCAGACCAGTTCCTGCTTGGTCCTGGTCACGACCTTGTTCATGTTCTCCACGATCTTCTCGGTGTCCGTGGCGCGGTCCGCGGTGACCACGATGAGGAGGGAGGAGCTGACCTCGGCGATGATGAGCTTGCTGTTGCGGAAAGAGCACAGGATGTGCTCCAGCTTGTCCTTGAGCGCGTCCGTCCTGGTGGCCTCGGCGGAGGAGTACATGATGGCGGCCATGGCCGAGAAGGTCTCCGGCTTGGCGGGCGAGGCCGAGCGTCCCGCTATCATCAGCCCGGTCTTGGAGACGATGGAGACGGAGTGGATGCCCGGGTCAGTAACGAACTCCTGCTGGATGATCTCGTCAAGAATCCCTTCCACAGATTTCGTCTGCTGCAATTCGTCATCCCCTCTGAGAGACCTGGCGTCCTCATCGCCCGATGTTGAATCGGATACGCATCTCCCATTTTAATTCTTTTGGGAAGCATCTCAGTTTTGATACCGGTCACATGGCCCTTTCCAGCACATCGGTGGCGCCCCTATCCGAACGGAGATGATATTAATATCGCGGAGGGGATTGGCGAGCAGGTGCCCCGTTGACCATCCATATAGAGCCGCTACGTTGCATCGGCTGCGGCCTTTGCGAGCTGGCCTGCAGCTTCCGCAGGGAGCGGGTCCTCACATCCATCAGGTCCTCGATAATGCTCCATATGGAAGACAGGCGCAACTACTTCGGGGTCATCATCAAGCTGCCCGACGGGGGGATGGTCCTAGGGCGGCCGGAAGGACTGGAGACCGTCCTGCCCGGCGGAGGCCCTGGCGGCTCCAAGCCGGTCCTCCTCCGCGAGCCCTGCGACGAATGCGGGGGCGATAGGCCGCGCTGCGTGGCCATCTGCCCTTCGGAATGCCTTTCCTGGAGGTGAGCACACGGAGAACATGTTCGCCGGTAGCGTGACCGTCCTCGACCTCTCCACCGGGGAGGCGGAGGAGAGGCGCCTCGAGAAGGCGCTGGTGGAATCCAGGGCGGGCGGGGCGGCTCTCAACCTGTCGCTCTTCGAGGAGTTTGGCGGGTCGGACCCGATAATCATCGGTTGCGGCCTGCTCACTGGCTCCATGGTGCCCGGCAGCTCCCTGGGCGTTGCCACGGCCCGCTCTCCGATGACCGGCAAGGTGATGCATGGTCCCCTGGTCGGCCATCTGGGCACGGAGCTGAAGATGGCCGGGTTCCCTTTCCTCGTGCTGCACGGGCGATGCCCCCGCCCCTCGTACATATGGATGCACGACGAGATGCTGGACCTCCTCCCCGCAGATGGACTGTGGGGGAAGGACACCTGGGACACGGTGGACCTCATCCGCGAGGAGCAGGGCGATGAGCGCGTCCAGGTGCTGTCGATCGGACCGGCGGGCGAGGGGGGCGGCAGCGGCGCGACGGCCATCGTCAACTATTGGTCCGAAGGGGACAAGATCGGGCTGGGCGGAAGGCTGGGAGGGATGAACCTAAAGGCCATCGCCGCCAGGGGGATGGGCGAGCTTAGGGTGGCCGACCCCGATCGAACTTGGGACGTGTGCATGCGGATGACCGAGGATGCGCGCTGGCGGATTTCCGGTGCCAGAGGGCTCGTCTCGGTTCTCCCTGGCATCGAATTCGGCGACTTGACCTCGATCGTGCACAGGGACGTGGCCTGCAGCGGATGCCCGTGGCCCTGCCGCACCTACGTCAAGTACCATAAGCCGAGGGATGTTGTGGGAGCCGGGGTGAGAGAGCCTGGCACCCTCCTGGCCGACGCTCCCGGATACAATGCCCTCCTCGCATCCGGCTTCTCCGCCATCGACGCGGCCAGGCTGATGGAGAGATGCGGCCGGCTCGGCCTTGAACCGATTGCCGCGTCGCAAGGCCTGGAGGGGGCTGACCTCGGGACGGCCATGGAGAGGCTGATGGAACTGTCCCAGGGACGTTTCGAAGTGCCCTCCTTGGCACGGGTGGATGGGGCCGTGTGCCAACAGACCTTCAGCGCCTTCGCGCCCAACGGGGGGGAGCCCGAGGAGATCGCCCTCGCCTACATCCTGGGCCTATGCCCCAGGTATGTGGCCAGGATGGGGCTGGACCTGGACCTGCACCTGGAGGCCGTGGAGGCCATGTCCGGGATCCGGTTCGAGCAGCACGAGCTGCTGGGGCTCGCAAACTCTATCATGCGGTAAGGGCTCCCTGCTACGGATAGGATGAGGGTCATCGTTCTGACGGGCATGCCCGGTTCGGGCAAGGAGGAGTTCGTCCAGGTGGCCGTCTCCATGGGCTACGAGGTGGTGCGCATGGGGGACGTGGTGCGCGAGGAGGCGACGCGCCGGGGCGTGGCCAGCAGCGACAGGGGCATCGGGGGGTTCGCCAATTCCGAGCGCCAGGCGCACGGCTACGATATCTGGGCCAAGCGGTGCGTGCCCCATGTGCGCGGGGAGAGGACCATCATCGACGGCAGCCGTGGGCTGGACGAGCTGGCGGTGTTCAGGGGTGCCTTCGGGGAGGGGGTCAAGGTGGTGGCCATACACACCTCCCCCGGGCCGAGGTTCGAGCGGTTGCGGGCCAGGTGCCGGGCGGACGCGCCAAGCACGCTGGAGGAGTTCCAGGAGAGGGACAGGAGGGAGCTGTCCTGGGGCCTGGGGGGGCTCATCGCCCTGGCCGATGTGATGCTGGTGAACGAGTCCACCCTGGAGCGCTTCCGCAGCAACGCCAGGTCGGTGCTGGAGGAAATGGGCGGATGAGGTTCAAGGTCCTGCGCGTATGCCAGTCCAAGGGTTTCTCCATCGTGCCCCAGGAGGTGGTCAGGTACGATCTGGACAGGGCGGCGGCGCTCCTGGAGGCCAAGGGGTTCGAGTCCCAGCAAATGGAGGTGATGCTCCTGCTCAGCAAGGATGGCGTCCAGACCACCATGTACGTCAACGGCAGGCTGATGCTGCAGCCGATCGAGGACAAGGAGTACGCCAGGTCGCTGGCCGAGTCGTTCTATGAGATGGTCGAGGCCGCCAGGACCTAGACGGATCAGACCGTGGGAGCGCTCTCCATGCCGACCACGCGCGGGGAGAACTCGAAGACCCTCTTGCCCCCGTCCGTGAACTCCACATCGATGCAGAGCTTGTCGGACTCGATCTTGAAGGCGATGGCCCGGAGGTTGGATTGGTAGGAGGAAACGTTGGTGGAGGCATTGTCGAACTTCTTCAGCATGCCCCGCTTCTCCATCTGGCGCACCAGGCGGTAGCATTTGGTTATGGGCATGTCCAAGAGGTTGGCGATGTCCTTCACGCACATGGCGTTCGGCGAGGTGAGGGACAGGATGCGGCGTACGTCGTCATCGAACGCCAGCTTGGTGATCTTGAACTCCATCCCGCCGATTGTCATCTGATCTGCATCATTTCATGAGATAGGGGATATAAACGGCAATCCCTCCCGCTATCAGATTTGATTCTCTATGCCAGCGTGCTGGGATGCTGTCACGCGGTCAGGTATTGAGAAGATGGCCCATAGGAATCATTTGGGAGAATGGATAGCTCGGCAGGCGAATCTGGCATCCAGCCAAGGTTTATATCGCAGGAGACGAATTCAATATCGCAAGGGATGGGAACGATGGGCGTATTTGGTAGAGCGGCCGCGGTAGCTCTAGCTGTTGCCTTCTTCATCACCTTGATCGTTCCTGCTCTGCCCTCGAACCTCGCCATCGGCTCGGGCGCGTCCTCGTCAGGGACGGAGCTGGCGACGGAACAGTACGACGCTCAGGCCGTGTTCCAGCAGGACGCCTTGTTCGGCAACTACTCATATGCGCTGGATGTGGACCCCTGGGTGAGGGACTTAGCCCTGGGCGACCTGAACAACGATGGGCTGGAGGACCTTGCCACCATCAGCAACTACACCAACGACATCTGCATCTACAACCGGACCTCCGGCGGGACCTTCGAGCTGGAGCCCTGGAGGCTCTCGAACCCTGCCGTTGTGGACATGCGCAGCATCGTGATCGGCGACCTGCTGGCAAAGGACGGATTGAACGACATCGCGGTGAGCTATAATGATAGCTCATACCAGGGCAGAATTGCGATTTTCAATCAGTCTAATGGATATGGTCTTTCTAAGAATCTGGCTATCGCGAATGAACCATTCGAAATTGCGCTAGGTTATTTTTCAGGTACTAATCCGTGTTTGGCAGTTGTTTGCAGAGGAGATCCGATATTAAACTATGATGATTATGTAGAGCTCTGGAAGTATCCATTTAATCTACCTTCAGATCATCGACTACACACAGTAACAAGCAGTCCCGCATTCACGAGGACTGAATTCATTGAGGTTGGTGACATTAATGCAGATGGAAGACAGGATATTGTCGTTTCTCTTGACCGTATAGGTTGCCATTGTCACCACCATCGCTAAAATCAGTACCCATGTCGCTGTTTTGCCCATTGCTGATGAGGATCGGTTCGTTGACC